>NZ_JBCGFB010000051.1:0-41763 GCF_038752175.1 Nocardia sp. No.11
GACCAGGTCGCCGAGCACCGGCGGCACCGTCGCCCTGGTCCGCAGGACGGCCGGGTCGATCTCGACCAGCACCTGCGCCGGTCGGTCGGCCGCCACCGCGGCATCGAACAGGGCGAGCGCCTTGTCCGCGGCCAGCGGCGGTAGACCCTGGCGACGCATCCGCTGCCGGTCGGCCTCGCCGAGCCACTGCGCCATGCCCGTATCGATGCCCCACAGACCGTAGGCGAGCGAGGTGGCGGGCAGCCCGGCGCCGTGCCGGTGCGCGGCGAGCGCGTCGAGGAACAAATTGGCCGCCGCGTAGCCGCCCTGGCCCGCGGGCAGGATCGACCCGGCCACCGACGAGATCAGCACGAAGGCCGACAGCGCGGTATCGCGGGTGAGCTCGTGCAGGTGCCACGCGGCGTCGGCCTTGGCGCCGAGGGAGACGTCGATCTGCTCCGGTGTCAGGGTGTCGACGAGGCCGTTGTAGGCCGTGCCCGCCGCGTGGACGATCGCGCCGAGCGGATGGGCGGCGGGGATCGAGGCGAGCAGCTCGGCCACGGCGTCCCGGTCGGCGACATCGCAGGCGGCGATGCGGGCCTGGGCACCGAGCGCCGCCAGCTCGTCGACGAGCCCCGGCGCGGCGTCCGGACCGCGCCTGCCGACCAGCAGCAGGTGCCGCACCCCGTGTTCCACCACCAGGTGCTCGGCGAGCAGACGGCCGATCCCGCCGGTGCCACCGGTGATCAGGACGGTGCGGTCGGGATCCCACGGCGTCGCGCGGTCGGTGGTCGCGACCGCGCGGACGAGCCGCGGTACCCAGGTCCCATCCGCCCGCACAGCCACTTCGGGTTCGCCGGTCAGCGCGGCGGCGACCAGCTGGTCCGTCGGCTGATCCGCGGCGGCCTCGAGCAGCACGATCCGGCCGGGGTTCTCGGCTTGCGCCGCTCGCACCAGCCCCCAGACCGCCGCGGCGGCCGGGTCGTTCGCGCTGTCGGTGACCATCGCCAACGTGCTCGCCGCGTAACGCTGTTCCTCCAGGAAGTCCTGGAGGACGCCGAGCGTCCCGTGCAGCGCGGCCCGCAGCCGGTCGGGCGTCTCGGCACCGTCGACCGCTACCCGGTGGACGACGACCGAGGCCGCCGCCTGCGCGTCCCACTCGACCCAGGACGCCGCGGCCGGGGTGAGCGCCGGCCCGGGCCGCCAGCTCATCTCGTAGCGCGCGTCCCGCGCGGACCGGGCAGGCGCGGACAGCAGTTCGGCCGACATCGGTCGCAGCGCCAGCGACCCGACCGACAGCAGCGGTGCGCCGGCGGCGTCGGCCATCGTCAGAGTGACGGTGCCCTGGTTGAGCCAGCTCAACCGAACCCGCACCCGCCGAGCGCCTTCGGCGTGCACCCGCACCGACGACCACGCGAAGGGCACGAGCGTTGGCCGCTCGGCGGTCTCGTCGACGCCGTCCGGCAGCCCGAAGGACAGCGCGTGCATGGCCGCGTCGAGCAGTGCCGGGTGCACGCCGTAGCCCTGTGCCGAGGTCTGTTCGGGCAGGGCGACCTCGGCGAAGAGGTCCTCGCCGCGCCGCCACAGCGACCGCAGTCCCTGGAAGGCGGGGCCGTAGTTGTACCCGTGGTCGGCGAGTTCGGCGTAGGCGCCGTCCAGCCGCACCTCGGCGGCGTCGGCGGGCGGCCAGTGCGCGAAGTCGGCCCAGGCCGTGGCGTCGGACGCCGCGGCGGGGCGCACGGTGCCCTCCGCATGGTGGGTCCACGGGATCGACGGATCGTCGTCGTCGCCGCGCGAGTAGATGTCGAGCCTGCGATGACCGTTGTCGTCGCCGTCGCCCACGATGACCTGCAGGTGCGCGCCCGCGTGCCCATCGAAGACGAGCGGCGCCAGCAGCGTGAGTTCCGCCAGCTCCGGGCAGTCGACGAGTTCCGCCGCGTAGGTGGCCAATTCGACGAATCCGGTGCCGGGCAGCAGCACTACACCGAGCACGTCGTGGTCGGCCAGCCACGGATGGGTCGCCGTGGACAGGCGGCCGGTGAGCCGCACTCCGCCGCTCTCGGGCTGCGCCACCAGCGCACCCACCATGGGGTGTTCGGTGGCGCGCAGGCCGAGGGTGTTGGCCTCGCCGGTGCCCAGCGGGCTGGTGGCCCAGAACCGGCGGTGCTGGAAGTCGTAGGTGGGCAGCTCCGTTCGGGTGGCCCCGGTTCCGTCGAGATAGCGCACCCAGTCGACGGTCCCGCCCGCGACGTGGAGCCGGGCCAGGCCCGTCACCAGGGTCGTGGGGTCGGTCTTGTCGCGCCGGGTCAGCGGGAGGACGGTGGCGGTGTCCAGGGTCTGCGCCACCATCGGCGTCAGGACGGCGTCGGGTCCGGCCTCGGCGAACCGGGTCACCCCCAGCTCCGCCATCGCGGTGACGGCATCGGCGAAGCGCACCGTGGCCGCGACCTGGCGCACCCAGTACGCCGGATCGGACATCTCGTGCTCGACGCGAGTTCCGGTGACCGTCGACACCAGCGGGAGGCCGGGCCGCTGGAAGGTCAAACCTTCGACCACCGAGGCGAAGTCGGCCAGCATCGGCTCCATCAGTGCCGAATGGAAGGCATGCGACACCCGCAGCCGGTGTGTCCGCCAGCCGTTCTCCGCACACACCGCGACCACGGCCAGGACCGCGTCCTCGACACCGGAGAGCACCACCGAGGACGGACCGTTGACCGCCGCGATCGACACCCCGGCGGTCAACAACGGCAGCACATCGGCTTCCGGTGCACCCACCGCGACCATCGCCCCACCCGCGGGCAACGCCTGCATCAACCGGCCACGCGCGGCGACGAGCACACACGCGTCGGCGAGCGAGAGCACACCCGCCACCTGCGCGGCCGCGATCTCACCGATCGAATGACCGGCCACCACATCGGCGTGCACGCCCCAGGATTCGAGCAGCCGGAACAACGCCACCTCGAACGCGAACAACCCCGCCTGCGCGAACACCGTGTCATCGACCAGTGCGTCGTCGGCCAGGGCCTCGCCCAGCGAAACCGACTGTTCGAGTAGCGGTTCCAAGCGATCGACAATGCCGTCGAAATGCTCGGCGAACACCGGATACACCCGGAGTCCGGCGGCCATGCCCGCCCACTGCGCACCCTGCCCGGAGAACACCAGACCGGTCGATCCCGCGACCACCCGGCCGCTCACCACACCGGGAGCACCCTCGGCTACCGCCCGTGCCCCCGCGAGCAGACCGTCGCGTCCGTCGGCGAGGACCACCGCGCGATGCTCGAACGCTCCGCGCGTGGCGACCAGCGAGAACGCGACGTCGAGCGGATCCTGACCGTGCTCGGCCACATGGTCGGCCAGGCGGGCAGCCTGACCGGCGAGCGCCGCCCGACCGCGGGCGGAGACCACCCACGGTACGACGCCACCGGCCGGAGCGGCCTTCACCGCCGGAGCCGAATCCGCCACCGGCGGGGCCTGTTCCACGATGACATGCGCGTTCGTACCACTGATTCCGAAGGACGACACCCCCGCGCGCCGCGGCCGATCCGCGTCCGGCCAGTCGACGGCCTCGGTCAGCAACCGCACGTTCCCCTGCGACCAATCCACCTTGGTGCTGGGCTGATCCGCGTGCAGGCTGCGCGGCAGCACCCCGTGCCGCATCGCCATGATCATCTTGATCACACCACCCACACCAGCCGCCGCCTGCGCGTGACCGATATTGGATTTCAGCGAGCCCAGCCACAACGGACGATCCTCGGCCCGATCCTGACCGTAGGTCGCCAGCAACGCCTGCGCCTCGATCGGATCACCCAACGTCGTTCCGGTGCCATGGGCTTCGACGACGTCGACCTCGGCCGGCGACACCCCCGCGTTGGCGAGCGCCTGCCGGATCACCCGGCGCTGCGAGGGACCGTTCGGCGCGGTGAACCCGTTGGACGCACCGTCCTGATTCACCGCCGAACCCGCGAGCACCGCCAGCACCTGATGACCCCGGCGACGCGCATCGGAGAGCCGCTCCAGCACGAGCACACCCGCGCCCTCGGACCAGCCGACACCATCGGCGCTGTCCGCGAACGATTTACACCGCCCGTCCGGCGACAATCCACGCTGACGGCTGAACTCCACGAATGTCTCCGGCGTCGCCATGACGGCCACACCACCGGCCAGCGCCAGATCACACTCCCCCGACCGCAGCGACTGGGCCGCGAGGTGCATGGCCACCAGCGACGACGAGCACGCCGTATCCACCGACACCGCGGGGCCTTCCAACCCGAGCGTGTAGGAGATCCGGCCCGAGACCAGGCTGCCGGTGGCATTGCCGCCGTTGCCCTGCGCGTAGTCGTGGTACATGACGCCGGTGAACACGCCGGTCGAACTCCCGCGCAGCACAGCGGGATCGACACCGGCCCGTTCGAGGGCCTCCCAGGTCGTCTCCAGGAGCTGGCGCTGCTGCGGGTCCATCATCGTCGCTTCGTTGGGGCCGATTCCGAAGAAGTCGGCGTCGAAGTCGGCGGCGGTGTGCAGGAAGCCGCCCTCGCGGGTGTAGGACTTGCCCGCCCGACCGGGTTCCGGATCGTAGAGGCCCGCGATGTCCCAGCCACGGTCGGTGGGCAGCGGCGTGATCGCGTCCCCACCGCGACGGACCAGGTCCCAGAGATCCTCGGGCGAGGCGACGCCACCGGGGTAGCGGCACGCCATGCCGACGACGGCGATCGGGTCACCGTCGGCGGACCTACTCGCGGTGACCGCGACATCCTGACCGGTCCCGGCGAACTCGGCGGCCAGGTAGTCGGCCAGTGCCTGCGGGGTCGGGTAGTCGAACACCAGAGTGGCAGGCAGCGGCAGACCTGTCACCGCCTTGAGCGAGTTGCGGAACTCGATCGCGGTGATCGAGTCGAAACCCAGTTCGCTGAACGCCTTGTCGGCCGCGACCGCGTTCAGGTCCTGATGCCCCAGCACCGTCGCGACCTGGCCGCGCACGATCTCCACGAGCACACCCGGACGTTCACCTTCGGGCGTGCCCGCCAACCGGGTGCGCAGCGCGGTCGCGGCGCCGGAGGCCGCCTTGCGGCGGTGCGGAATCAGGCCGGTGAACAGGGCGGGCGTGGCGAATCCGGCACCGCGCAGGGCATCGAGATCCATCCGCGCGAGCACCAGTGTGGCCGTGTCGATCCGGGTGGCGGCGTCGAAGAGGGCCAAGCCCTGTTCCGGTGACAGCGGCAGCAGGCCCGAGCGGGCGATCCGCTGTCGGTCGACGTCACCGAGCTCGCCCGCCATACCGGCGTCCCACATGCCCCACGCCAGCGATGTCGCGGCCAGACCGACGGCGCGGCGGCGCGCGGCCAGCGCGTCGAGCGTGGCATTGGCGGCGGCGTAGTTGCCCTGGCCGGGGTTGCCAAAGGCACCCGCGACCGAACTGAACAGCACGAACGCCTTGAGGGCGAGATCGGTGGTCAGCTCGTGCAGATACACGGCCGCGTCGACCTTCGGCCGCAGGACGGTCGACAGCCGGTCCGGGGTCAGCGAGCCGATGGCACCGTCGTCGAGGACACCCGCGAGGTGGTACACGCCGGACAGTGGCCGCGCCGCGGGGATATCGGCGAGCACGGCCGCCAGCGCCGCGCGATCGGACACGTCACAGGCGGCGAACACGACCTCGGCACCCGAATCCAGCAGCGCCGCATGCAATTCGGCAGCCTCCGGACCGGTCTCGCCCCGCCTGCTCACCAGCAGCAGACGACGGACGCCGTGCGCGGCGACCAGGTGCCGGGCGAACAGACCACCCAGCGCCCCACTCGCACCGGTGACGAGCACGGTCTCGTCCGGACCGAACAGCGTCTCCTCGGCGGACGCGCCCGCCGGAGCGGAGGTGCGGACCAGGCGCGCGGCGTACACGGCACCGTCGCGCACCGCCACCTGCGGTTCACCGGCGACCAGCAGTCCGCCGATCACGGTGTCCAGCAGTGCATCCGGGGCGGCGTCGACCAGAATGATCCGGCCCGGGTTCTCCGCCTGCGCGGATCGCACCAGACCGCCGATCGCGGCACCGGCCAGGTTCGAGAGGGGCTCGCCCGCCACCGAGACCGCGCCGCTGGTCCGGACGATCAGGACCGATTCCGCGTAGGCGGGCTCGGTGATCCAGGACTGGAGCACGCCGAGGACGTCGCGGGTCGCGGCGTGAACGGCGGCCGGGTCATCACCCGCCGGACAGTCCAGGATCACCGCCGGCGGTACCTGCGCACCCAGATCCGGCCACGCGACCGTGGCGATCTCGTTGTCCGGCAGCGAGATCGGTGTCCAGTCGATCCCGAACAGCGCCGAGGCGGTGATGTCGGTCCCGGTGGTGAGCTGCGCGGGGTCGATCGGCCGGGAGGCCAGGTGTCGCACGGTCGCGACCGGCGCGCCGGTCGCGTCGGCGAGGTCGATGGCGACCCCGCTCGCGCCGACCCGGACGAGCCGAACACGCAGGGCGTCGGCCCCGGTCGCGTGGACGGTGACGCCCGACCATTCGAACGGCAGCGCGATGCCCGCGCCGTCGGAAGGCAGATCACCGGCGACCCGCAGCGCGTGCAGGGCGGCGTCGAGCAAGGCCGGGTGCAGGCCGAACCGCTGCGCGTCCACGCGGGCCTGATCGGGCAGCGCGAGCTCGGCGTAGACGGCATCGCTGTCGCGCCAGACCGCGCTCAGCCCACGGAAGACCGGTCCGTAGTGGTAGCCCTGCCCGTCGAGGGTGTCGTAGACGCCGTCGAGGTCGACCACGGTGGCACCAGCGGGCGGCCACTGGGTGAGATCCACCGGCACGGTGTCGCTGTCCGCCGCGAGCACGCCTTCGGCGTTGACGGTCCACGTGGCCGTCGCGCCGTCGGGACGCGAGAAGATCCGCACGGTGCGTCGGCCCGGCTCGTCCTCGGCACCGACGACGACGCGCACCGCGACACCCGCGGCGTCCGGCAGCGCCAGCGGAGCCCGCAGGATCAGCTCCGCCAGGGCCGGGCAGCCGACCTCGGCGCCGGCCTGCAAGGCGAGCTCGACGAACCCGGTGCCGGGGAACAGCACCGTGTCCAGCACGGCGTGGTCGCCCAGCCAGGGCTGAGTCCGCGTCGACAGCCGTCCGCTCAACGCGACGGCGTCGGTCTCCGGCTGCGCGACCACCGCCGATACCAGCGGATGAGCACTGGCGACGAAGCCGAGCGCGCGGGCATCACCACCGGGCGAACTGTCGGTCAGCCAGTAGCGTTGACGCTGGAAGGCATAGGTGGGCAGGTCGACGCGGCGCGCGCCGGTCCCGGCGAACATCGCCGCCCAGTCGACCTCGGCACCGGACACGTACAGCCCGGCCAGTCCGGCCGACAGGGTGACCGCGTCGGCGTGGTCGCGGCGGGCCAGGGCCACCATCGTGGTGGTCTCCGTGGATGTCTCGACGATCTGGCCGATCATCGGCACGAGCACGGCGTCCGGCCCGACCTCGGCGAACCGGGTGACCCCCGCGTCGATCATCGTGGCGACCGCGTCGGCGAAGCGCACCGTGTCACGGACCTGGCCGACCCAGTACGCCGGATCGGACATCTCCTCGCCGACCTGATCGCCGGTCACGGTCGACACCAGCGGCAGGCTCGGGCTCGCGAAAGTCAAACCCTCGACGACCGAGGCGAATTCGGCCAGCATCGGCTCCATCAGCGCCGAATGAAACGCGTGCGAGACTCGCAGACGGTGTGTGCGCCAACCGTTCTCACCGCATGCCTCGACCACCGCGCGCACCGCAGTGTCGAGACCGGAGAGCACAACGGACGACGGGCCGTTCACCGCGGCGATCGACACCCCGTCGATCAGCAACGGCACCACGGCGGCTTCCGGCGCACCCACCGCGACCATCGCCCCACCCGCGGGCAACGCCTGCATCAACCGGCCACGCGCCGCCACCAACGCACACGCGTCAGCGAGCGACAGCACCCCGGCCACCTGCGCGGCCGCGATCTCACCGATCGAATGACCGGCCACCACGTCCGGGCGAACGCCCCAGGATTCGAGCAGCCGGAACAGCGCCACCTCGAACGCGAACAACCCCGCCTGCGCGAACACCGTGTCGTCGACCCGATCGGGATCGGCGAGTGCGTCCGAGAGCGAAACCGGCTGCGCCAGTAGCGGGTCCAGCTGCGCGACGATTCCATCGAATTGCTCGGCGAAGACCGGGTAGACGCGCAATCCGGCGGCCATGCCCGCCCACTGCGCACCCTGGCCGGAGAACACCACACCCGTCGAACCGGACACCACGCGACCGGTCACCACACCCGCGAACGCTTCGCCACGGCCCAGCGCGGCCGCACCGGCCAGCAGACCTTCCCGCTCGGCGGCCAGCAGCACGGCGCGATGGTCGAATCCGACGCGCGAGGTCACCAGCGAGAACCCGATATCCACCGCCGCCGCGTCCCGCCCGGTCACCTGCGATGCCAGGCGGCTCGCCTGCTCCGCGAGCGCCGCGTCGCTGCGCGCCGACAGCACCCACGGCAGCACACCGCCGACGGGCGCGACCGGTTCCGCGGGCACGGGCGCCCCCGGCGCGGCCTCGACGATGACGTGGGCATTGGTCCCGCTGATCCCGAACGACGACACACCCGCGCGCCGCGGCCGATCCACCTGCGGCCACGCGACCGACTCGGTCAGCAACCGCACCTCGCCCTCGGACCAATCCACCTTCGTGGAGGGCTGATCCACGTGCAGGGTCCGGGGCAGCACGCCGTGGCGCATCGCCATGATCATCTTGATCACGCCACCCACACCGGCGGCGGCCTGGGCATGGCCGATGTTCGACTTCAACGAGCCCAGCCACAGCGGACGATCCTCGGCCCGATCCTGGCCGTAGGTCGCCAGTAGCGCCTGGGCCTCGATCGGGTCACCCAACGTCGTTCCGGTGCCATGGGCTTCGACCGCGTCGACCTCGGCCGGGGAGACGCCCGCATTGGCCAGCGCCTGCCGGATCACCCGGCGCTGCGACGGGCCGTTCGGGGCCATCAAGCCGTTGGACGCGCCGTCCTGGTTCACCGCCGAACCCGCGAGCACCGCCAGCACCTGGTGCCCGTTGCGGCGGGCGTCGGACAGCCGCTCCAGCACCAGCACGCCCGCGCCCTCGGACCAGGCCACACCGTCGGCCGCCTCGGCGAACGACTTGCAGCGTCCGTCCGGGGACAACCCGCGCTGACGGCTGAACTCGATCAGCGTCTCCGGCGTCGCCATCACCGCGACACCACCGGCCAGCGCCAGGTCACACTCCCCCGACCGCAGCGACTGCGCCGCCAGATGCATCGCCACCAGCGACGACGAGCACGCCGTATCCACCGACACCGCAGGGCCTTCCAGCCCCAGGGTGTAGGCGATCCGGCCCGACACCAGCGAGCCGGTGACATTGCCGCCGTTGCCCTGCGCGTAGTCGTGGTACATCACGCCGGTGAACACACCGGTCGAACTCCCGCGCAGCTCCGGCGGATTCACCCCGGCGCGTTCCAGCGCCTCCCACGACACCTCCAGCAGCAGACGCTGCTGCGGGTCCATGGCGATGGCCTCGTTCGGACTGATCCCGAAGAACTCGGCGTCGAACTCGGCCGCCGAGTACAGGAACCCGCCGCGGCGGGCGTAGGTCTTGCCGGGCGTGCCGGGAACGGGGTCGTAGATGCCGTCGATGTCCCAGCCACGATCGTCGGGCAGGTCACCGCTGGTGTCGGTACCCGAGGTGACCAGGTCCCACAGGTCCTCGGGCGAGGCGACGCCGCCCGGGTAGCGGCAGCTCATCGCGACCACGGCGATCGGGTCGTCACCGGCCGACCGGCTGGCGGTGACCACGACGTCCCGGCCGGTTCCGGTGAACTCCTCGGCCAGGTACTGGGCGAGGGCCTGCGGGGTCGGGTAGTCGAAGACGAGGGTGGCGGGCAGCGGCAGCCCGGTCACGGCCTTGAGGCCGTTGCGGAACTCGATCGCGGTGATCGAGTCGAAACCGAGTTCGCTGAAAGCCTTGTCGGCCGCGACCGCGTTCATGTTCTGGTGCCCGAGGATCGCGGCGACCTGGCCGCGCACGATCTCGACCAGCACGCCCAGCCGTTCGCTGTCGGGCGTGCTCGCCAACCGGGTACGCAGCGCGGTCGCCGTGCCGGTGACGGCCTTGCGACGCTGCGCGATCAGACCGGAGAACAGCGCGGGCAGGGCGAGACCGTGACCGCGCAGCACCTCCAGATCGAGGCGGGCGACCAGCGGCGCGGCGACCTCGGTACCGGCCACCGCGTCGAACAGGGCCAGACCCTGCTCGTCCGACATCGCCAGCATGCCCGAGCGAGCCATCCGCTGTCGCTCGACCGCACCGAGCTCGGCCGCCATGCCGCCGTCCCACATGCCCCACGCCACCGAGGTACCGGGCAGACCGGTGGCCCGGCGATGGGTGGCGAGCGCGTCCAGGAAGGCGTTCGCGGCGCCGTAGTTGCCCTGACCGGCATTGCCGAACGCACCGGCCACCGAGCTGAACAGGACGAACGCCTTGAGCGGGAGGCCGGCGGTGAGCTCGTGCAGGTGCGCGGCGGCGTCGACCTTGGGGCGCAGGACGGTGTCCATGCGGTCCGGGGTCAGCGCGGCGATCGCACCGTCGTCGAGGACACCGGCGAGATGGAAGACGCCGGACAAGGGCTGTGCCGCGGGGATATCGGCGAGCACGGCGGCCAGTGCCGCGCGGTCGGCGACATCGCAGGCGACGAACTCGACCTCGGCACCCGAATTCTCGAGCGCCGCGCGCAATTCGGCGGCACCCGGGCCGGACTCGCCCCGCCTGCTGAGCAACAGCAGGCGCCGGACACCGTGCCGGGCCACCAGGTGCCGGGCGAACAACCCGCCCAGCGCACCGCCGGCACCGGTGAGCAGCACGGTCTCCTCGGCCCCGAAGAGCTCGGCGTCCGCCGAAGTGTGTGCCGCGGTGGCGATTCGAGTGAGCCGGGCGACGTGGACCACACCCTCACGCAGCGCGACCTGCGGCTCGGCCGTGTCCAGAATCCCGCCCAGGGACGCGTCGGTGTCGGCCGAATCGGCGTCGAGCAGGACGATCCGGCCCGGGTTCTCGGCCTGGGCTGCGCGCACCAGGCCACCGACCGCGGCGCCGGCGAGGTTCGTGATGTCCTCGCCCGCCACCGACACCGCGCCCACGGTCCGGACCACCAGGACCGCGTCGGCGAAGCGCGCCTCGGCGCCCCAGTCCCGCAGCACCGCGAGCACCTGATGCGTGGCGGCGCGCACAGCGGCGGGATCATTGCCGCTCGGGCTGTCGAGCACGACCGCGGCAGGCACCTGCTCGCCGAGGTCGGCCCACGACACCGCACCGATCTCGGCGTCGGACACCGTGATCGGGGACCACACGACCTGGAACAGCGCGGAGGAGACAACGGACGCACCCGTGGTGAGCTGCGCCGGATCGATCGGCCGTGCTGCCAGGTGCCGCACGGTCGCGACGGGCGCGCCGGTCGGGTCGGTCAGATCCAGCGCGACCCCGTGGTCGCCGACCCGGGTGAGGCGGACGCGCAGCGCGTCGGCGCCGCTCGCGTGCGCGGTCACCCCGGACCACTCGAACGGCAGGGCCAGCTCGCCGCCCGCCACGGTGGCATCGCCGGCCAGCCGCAGGGCGTGCAGGGCGGCATCCAGCAGGGCCGGGTGCAGGCCGAAGCGCTGGGCCTCGGCCCTGGCCTCCTCGGGCAGCTCGACCTCGGCGTAGAGCAGATCGTCGGCGCCCCGCCAAGCCGCGCGCAGAGCCTGGAACGTCGGGCCGTAGTGGTAGCCCTCCTCGTCGAGCGCGTCGTAGACGCCCTCGACGGGGAGCGCGGTGGCGTCGGCGGGCGGCCACTGAGCGAACTCCGCCGGGGCGCTGTCGGTGTCGGCCGCCAGGACGCCTTCGGCATTGAGGATCCAGGCCCCCGCGTCGGCGTCGTCGTCGGGGCGGGAGAAGATCCGCACCGCCCGACGGCCCGACGGGTCCTGCGCGTCGACGACGACGCGCACCGCGACTCCGCCGGAGTCCGGCAGCGCCAGCGGCGCCCGCAGCGCCAGTTCCGCCAGAGTCGCGCAGCCGACCTGATCGCCCGCGTGCAGGGCGAGTTCGACGAATCCGGTGCCGGGGAACAGCACCGTGTCCATGACCCGGTGATCGGCGATCCACGGCTGCGATTCGGTCGAGAGGCGGCCGGTGAGGGTCACCGCGTCGGAGTCCGGCTGCGAGACGACGACCGAGGCGAGGGGATGCCCGGTGGCGACGAGACCCAGGGCCTTGGCGCTGGTCCCGGTCGTGCCTTCGGTCAGCCAGTAACGGCGCCGCTGGAAGGCGTAGGTGGGCAGGTCGACTCGGCGGGCACCGGTACCGGCGTAGAGCGCGGCCCAGTCCACCTCGCCGCCGACGACGTACAGCCCGGCGACCGCGCTCAGCACGCCCGCGGCGTCGGCGCTGCCGCGGCGGGCCGTCGCCACGACGGACGCGTCCTCGACGATCTGCGTGATCATCGGCACGAGGACAGCATCGGGCCCGACCTCGGCGAACCGGGTCACCCCCGACGCGGCCATGGTGGCGACGGCGTCGGCGAAGCGCACCGTGTCACGGACCTGGCCGACCCAGTACGCCGGATCGGACATCTCCTCGCCGACCCGATCGCCGGTCACGGTCGACACCAGCGCGATACTCGGCGCGGCGAAGGTCAAACCCTCCACGACCGAGGCGAAGTCGGCCAGCATCGGCTCCATCAGCGCCGAATGGAAGGCATGCGAGACCCGCAGCCGATGGGTACGCCACCCACGCTCGGCACACACTTCGGCCACCGCAGCTACCGCAGTGTCGACACCGGAGAGCACCACCGCCGACGGTCCGTTCACCGCCGCGATCGACACCCCGTCGACCAGCAACGGCAGCACATCGGCTTCCGGTGCCCCCACCGCGACCATCCCGCCACCCGTGGGCAACGCCTGCATCAACCGGCCACGCGCCGCCACCAACGCACTCGCGTCCGCGAGCGACAGCACCCCCGCCACGTGCGCGGCCGCGATCTCACCGATCGAATGACCGGCCACCACATCGACTCGAACACCCCAGGACTCGAGCAGCCGGAACAACGCCACCTCGAAGGCGAACAGACCCGCCTGCGCGAAGACGGTCGCGTCGATCCGCGACTCGTCGTCCATGGCCTCGGTCAGCGGAACCCGCTGTCCGAGAGAAGGTTCCAGCTGGGCGACGATCCCGTCGAACTGCTCGGCGAAGACCGGGAAGGCTCGCAGTCCGGCCGCCATGCCCGCCCACTGCGCACCCTGACCGGAGAACACCACACCCGTCTTGCCCGCCACCGCCCGGCCGGTCACCACACCCGGCAGGATGTCGGCACGACCCAGCGCCTGCGCGCCGGCCAGCAGACCCGCCCGATCGGACGCGAGTACCACGGCCCGATGATCGAACGCGACGCGTGCCGTCACCAGCGACAGGCCGACATCGACCGCGTCCGAATCGTGCTCGGCCACATGGGCGACCAGATTGACCGCCTGATCGCCGAGCGCCGCGCCGGTGCGCGCCGACAGCACCCACGGCAGCACGCCACCGGCCGGGACAGCGGTCTCCACCGGGGCGGCCTGCGCCGCGTCGGGTGCCTGCTCGAGGATGAGGTGCGCGTTGGTGCCGCTGAGCCCGAAGGAGGACACACCGGCACGACGCGGCCGATCCAGCGCGGGCCACGGTGTCGGTTCGGTCAGCAGCCGGAGGTGGCCTTCGGACCAATCGACCTTCGTGCTCGGCCGATCCACGTGCAGCGTCTGCGGCAGTACCCCGTGCCGCATCGCCATGATCATCTTGATCACGCCACCCACACCGGCGGCGGCCTGCGCGTGACCGATGTTGGACTTGAGCGAACCCAACCACAGCGGACGATCCTCGGCGCGATCCTGGCCGTAGGTCGCCAACAGGGCCTGCGCCTCGATCGGATCACCCAACGTCGTTCCGGTGCCATGCGCTTCGACCGCGTCGACCTCGACGGGCGAGACTCCGGCATTGGCCAGGGCCTGCCGGATGACCCGGCGCTGCGACGGGCCGTTGGGCGCGGTCCAGCCGTTCGAGGCACCGTCCTGGTTGACCGCCGACCCGGTGATCACGCCGAGCACCTGGTGCCCGTTGCGCTGCGCGTCCGACAACCGTTCGAGCACCAGTACGCCGGCGCCTTCGGCCCAGGCGACCCCGTCGGCCCCGTCGGCGAACGACCGGCACCGCCCGTCCGGCGACAGCCCGCGCTGACGGCTGAACTCGAGGAACATGTCCGGTGTCGACATCACCGCCACACCACCGGCCAGCGCCAGATCACACTCCCCCGACCGCAGCGACTGCGCGGCCAGATGCAGCGCGACCAGCGACGACGAGCATGCCGTATCGACCGTGACGGCAGGCCCTTCCAGGCCGAACACATACGACACCCGGCCGGAGACCAGGCTGCCGCCCGCGCTGTTACCGGTGCCCGCACCCTGCGCGTAGTCGTGGTACATCACACCGGTGAACACACCGGTGGCGCTGCCCCGCAGGCCCGCCGGGTCCAGCCCGGCCCGCTCGAGCGCCTCCCAGGACACCTCGAGCAGTACGCGCTGCTGCGGGTCCATCGTCAGCGCCTCGTTCGGGCTGATGCCGAAGAATTCGGCGTCGAATTCCCCTGCGGAATAGAGGAATCCGCCCTGCCGGGTGTAGGTCTTCCCGGCCTTGCCCGGTTCGGGGTCGTAGATGTCGTCCAGGTCCCAGCCGCGATCGGTGGGCAGACCTCCGGTGGCGTGGCCGCCCGAGACGACCAGTCGCCACAGGTCTTCCGGCGAGGTGACCGCACCCGGGTAGCGGCAGCCCATCGCGACCACCGCGATCGGCTCGGCATCGACCGTCCTGGTCGCGGTGACCGCGACCTCCGCCACCGTGCCGGAGAGCTGGGAGTCGACGAACTCGGCGACCGCCTGCGGGGTGGGGTGATCGAAGATGAGGGTGGCGGGCAGCCGCAGGCCGGTCGCCGCGTTGAGCTTGTTGCGGAACTCCACCGCGCCGAGTGAGTCGAAACCGAGTTGCTGGAAGGCGTGGTGCGATTCCACCGCCTCGGCCGTGGCATGCCCGAGGACCTCGGCCGCCACCGTCTGGACGAGGGCGAGCAGGGTGCTGTGCCGGTCGGCGTCGGACAGCCCGGCCAGTTTCTGCGCGAAGGCGCGGCCCGCGCCGCTGCGGGCGCTGGTGCGGCGCACGGGAATCGGCGCGATGCCGCGGAGCAGGGCGGGCAGCTGCTCGCCCCGGGACCGCAGCACGGCCGGGTCGACGCGCAGGGCCACCAGCTGGGCGGTCTCGGTCGCGACGGCCGCGTCGAACAGGGCCAGGCCGTCGGCCTCGGACAGCGGCGGGAACCCCTGCCTGCGCATCCGGTCGAAGTCGTCCGCGGACAGCTCCGCGCCCAGCCCGCTGGTGCGTACCCACAGGCCGTAGTCCACCGAGGTCGCGGGGAGCCCGGCGGCGCGGCGGTGGGCTGCCAGCGCGTCGAGGAAGACGTTCGCGGCGGCGTAGTTGGCCTGGCCCGCGGTCAGGACCAGCCCGCCGACGGAGCCCAGCAGGACGAACAGCGACAGCGGCTGATCGCGGGTGAGTTCGTGCAGGTGCCAGGCCGCGTCGACCTTGGGCCGGAACACCCGGTCGAACCGTTCCGGTGTCATCGCCTCGATCACGCCGTGGTCCGCGGTGGCGGCCGAATGCACCACGCCCACCAGCGGCTGTTCGGCGGGAACCGACGCGAGCAGCGCGGCCAGCGCGTCACGGTCGGACACGTCGCACGCGGCGACGGTGACCTGGGCGCCGAGCTCGACCAGTTCGGCACTCAGCTCGGCGACACCGGGCGCGTCCCGGCCGCGCCGCGAGGTCAGCAGCAGGTGGCGGACACCGTGCACGGCCACCAGGTGCCGGGCGATCACCGCGCCGATGCCGCTGGTGCCGCCGGTGACCAGCACCGTGCCGGACTCGATCGGGCGCGCGACCGCACCGGGCGCGTGGCGGGTCATCCTGGGCACGAGCAGGGTGGTGCCGCGCAGGGCAGCTTCCGGTTCGCCGGCCGCGCTCGCCGCCGCGACGGCCGACGGCTCGTAGTCGCCGTCGAGATCGAGCAGCTGGAATCGTCCCGGGTGTTCGGCTTGCGCGGCCCGCAGCAGGCCCCACACCGGCGCCTGGGCAAGGTTCACCTGATCGGTCGCACCGATCGTGACGGCATTGCGGGTGAGCACCACCAGGCGAGCGGAGACCAGGCGCGGGTCCGCCAGCCAGCGCTGCACCGTGTCGAGGGCGGCGGTGATCGCCGCGCGCACGGCCGCGGGCGGCGCGCCGTCGTGGTCGGCGCAGTCGTACAGCACGACCTCGGGAACCGCCGGATCCTCGGCGGCGTCCAGGTCGGCGAGCAAGGCGTCGACATCGGCGAAAGCCGCTGTCGTGTCGGCACTTCCGGTGCCGAGCACAGCCACCCGACCCGGCTCGGTCGCGGGCAGCGGGACGCCGACCCAGTCGATACCGAACAGGGCCTCCGAGATCTGGTCGGCGCCGAGACGTTCGGCGGACACCGGCCGCGAGACCAAGGCGCCCACCGACAGCACCGGCAGGCCGTGCTCGTCGGCGACCTGCATCGAGTGGCTACCGGCGCCCCGCACGATGCGCACCCGCACCGACGCCGCGCCGCTCGCGTACGACACCACCCGGTTCCAGGTGAACGGCAGTTCCGGCGCGGCGACCTCCCCGCGGCGGCGGGCTTCGACGATGCCGACGTGCAGCGCCGAATCGAACAGCGCCGGATGAATCAGGAACCCGTCGGCGTCGCGGCGATCGGGCAGCGTGACCTCGGCGAACAGTTCGTCACCGCGCTGCCACGCCGCCTGCAAGCCCTGGAAGAACGGCCCGTATTCGTAACCCGCTTCGAGCAGTTCGTCGTAGGCGCCGTCGATGACCAGCGGCTGGGCGCCCGCGGGCGGCCAGGCGATGAGGTCGAAATCGACGTCGGACTCCTCCGGGGCCAGAACGCCCTCGGCGTGGATCGACCACGGCCCGCCCGCGATCTGGCGCGAGTGCACACTCAGGCGTCGGTGTCCGGCCGCGTCGGCGTCGGACACCACCACCTGCACCGAGACACTCCCCTGCGCGGGCAGGGTGAGCGGAGTGTGCAGGACGAGTTCGTCCACCACCGGGCAGCCGACCAGACCGCCCACGTAGCAGGCCAATTCGACGTAGCCGGTGCCCGGCAGCAGCATCACGCCGAACACGCTGTGGTCGGCCAGCCAGCGCACCGAGTCCACCGACCAGCGGCCGGTGAAACTCACCGCGCCCGATTCCGGATGGGCCACCACGGCACCGAGCAACGGGTGCTCGGCGATCTCGAGCCCGACCGAGGTGGCGCCGCTGAGGTCGGCGCCCAGCCACGACTCGGCGATCACCCGCTTGGCGTCGAGCCAGAACCGTTCGTGCTGAAAAGCGTAGGTGGGCAGATCGACTCGCCTGCCGCCGTCGACCGGACCGGTCCACGCCACCTCGGCGCCGGACACGAACAGCGCGGCGACCCCGGCCAGCACCGACGACGCGTCGGCCTTACCCTTGCGCGCCATCGGAACCATCACCGTGGCCGCGGCATCGGCGGCCGGATCGTCGAGGGTCTGCGACACCATCGGAGTCAGCACCGCGTCGGGCCCGACCTCGGTGAACCGGGACACGCCGAGCGCCGACATGGTGGCGACCGCGTCCGCGAAGCGCACCGTGCCCCGGACCTGGCCGGGCCAGTACGCCGGGTCCGACATCTCGTCGGTGACTCGCGCGCCGGTCACCGACGACACCAGCGCGATGGTGGGCCGCGAGAACGTCAATCCCTGGACCACCGCGCCGAATTCGGCCAGCATCGGATCCATCAGCGCCGAGTGCGACGCGATCGAGATCCGCAGCCGGTGCGTGCGCCACCCGCGCTCGGCACAGGCGTCCTTGGCGGCGAGGACCGCCTCCTCGACACCGGAGAGCACCACCGACGCCGGACCGTTGACCGCCGCGATCGACACCCCGTCGGTCAGCAAGGGCAGCACGTCGGCTTCCGGCGCCCCCACCGCGACCATCGCCCCACCCGGGGGCACCGCCTGCATCATCCGGGCGCGCGCGGCCACCAGCACGCACGCGTCGTCGAGCGACATGACCCCGGCGACATGCGCGGCGGCCACCTCACCGATCGAGTGACCGGCCACCACATCGGCCCGCAGGCCCCACGATTCGAGCAGCCGGAACAGCGCCACCTCGAACGCGAAGACACCGGCCTGGGTGAACACCGTGCGGTCGAGCAGGGTGTCGTCGTGCAGGGCCGCGCGCAGCGACTCCGGTTGGGCCAGCAGCGGTTCCAGCCGGGTGACGATCGCGTCGAAGTGCTCGGCGAAGACCGGGTAGACCCGGAGTCCGTCGGCCATGCCCGCCCACTGCGAGCCCTGCCCGGTGAACAGCACGCCGGTGGTGCCGGGGACGGCCCGGCCGGTCACCACGCCGGGAACCCGGGTGTCCGCGGCCAGGGCCCGGACACCGGCCAGCAGGGCGGCGCTGTTCTCGCCGAGGACCACGGCGCGGTGGTCGAAGACGCCACGGGTCGAGGTCAGTGAGAAGGCGACATCGCGCGGATCCAGCGCGGGCGCCACGGCCGCCAGGCGGGCCGCCTGATCGGCCAGCGCCGCGCCGCTGCGGGCCGACAGCACCCACGGCAGCACCCCGGGGACCGGGGCCGGTTCGGGCTGCTCCGGCGCAGGCGGAGCCTGTTCCAGGACGAGGTGCACGTTGGTGCCCGCGACACCGAACGAGGACACCCCCGCTCGACGCGGCCGGTCCAGCGCGGGCCAGGGCACGGCCTCGGTCAGCAACCGCACGTGCCCGGCCGTCCAATCGACCTTGGTGCTGGGCTGATCCACGTGCAGCGTCTTGGGCAGCACACCGTGCCGCATGGCCATGACCATCTTGATCACGCCACCCACACCGGCAGCGGCCTGTGAGTGCCCGATGTTGGATTTCAGCGAGCCCAGCCACAGCGGGCGGTCGGCGTCGTGGTCCTGACCGTAGGTCGCCAGCAGCGCCTGTGCCTCGATCGGATCGCCCAACGTCGTTCCGGTGCCGTGCGCTTCGACGACGTCGACCTCGCTCGCCGTGACGCCCGCGTTGGTCAGCGCCTGGCGGATGACCCGCCGCTGCGAGGGACCGTTCGGGGCGGTCAGACCGTTGGAGGCGCCGTCCTGGTTCACCGCCGACCCGGCGATCACCGCGAGCACCTGATGACCGTGGCGCTGAGCGTCCGACAGCCGCTCCAGCACCAGCATGCCCGCGCCCTCGGCCCAACCGACGCCGTCGGCGGCCTCGGCGAACGCCTTGCAGCGCCCGTCCGGGGAGATGCCGCGCTGCCTGCTGAACTCGATCAGCGTCTCGGGGGTGGCCATCACCGCGACGCCACCGGCGAGGGCCAGATCGCACTCGCCCGACCGCAGGGCCTGGGCGGCCGAGTGCATCGCCACCAGCGACGACGAGCACGCGGTGTCCACGGTGACCGACGGCCCTTCCAGGCCGAGGACATAGGAGATCCGCCCCGACGCGACGGCGCCGGCGTTCGCGTTGGCCGGATAGTCGTGATACATCATGCCGACGTAGACGCCGGTGCTGCTCCCGCGCAGCGCGGCGGGATCGAGCCCGGCCCGTTCGAAGGCCTCCCACGAGGTCTCCAGCAGCAGGAACTGCTGCGGGTCCATCGTCGCGGCCTCCTTCGGGCTGATCCCGAAGAACGCCGGGTCGAATTCGCCCGCGGCATGCAGGAACCCGCCCTCGCGGGTGTAGACGCTGTTCGGCCGCTCGCCGGTGTGGTCGTAGAGACGCTCGGCGTCCCAGCCACGGTTCACCGGGAACTCCGAGGCGGCGTCCACCCCGTCGGCGACCAGCCGCCAGAGGTCCTCGGGCGAGGCGACGCCGCCCGGGTAGCGGCAGGCCATGCCGACGATCGCGATCGGCTCGCGCAGGGCGGCGTCGAGCTTGCGGTTGCGGGCGCGCAGCCGCTCGGTCTCCTTGAGCGAGACCCGAAGGGCGTCGGCGAGTTTCTGAATGTTGGTGTCGGGCTTCGTCATCGCCGTCAGTCCTCTGAGGAGTTGTGGTAAGCCAGATCGATCAGGTCATCGATGTCGAGGTCGTCGATCGACTCCTCGGTGATGGGCTGATCGGGCTCGTCGTGGCTGTGCTGACCCTGGGCAAGATGCAGGAGCGCGTCCAGCAGGCCCGCGTCGCGCAGCCGCGCGAGGGGGATGGTCTGCAGGGCCCGGCGGATCTCGGCATCGGGGTGATCGGCGTGCGGTTGCCGGTCGGTCAGCTCGTCGTGGAGGTACTCGGCGAGCGCCGCGGGTGTCGGGTAGTCGAACACCAGCGTCGCGGGCAGTGCCAGACCGGTGGCGGTCTTGAGGGCGTTGCGGAACTCGATCGCGGTGATCGAGTCGAAGCCGAGTTCGTTGAAGGCCCGATCCGCGTCGACGGCGTGGGCGTCGCGGTGGCCCAGGGTCGCGGCGACCTGACCGCGGACGATCTCGACCAGCACGCCGTGTCGCTCGCCGTCCGGGGTCTCGGCCAACCGGGCGCGCAGCCCGGCGCTCGCGTCCACGGCTGCGGTCCGGCGTGGCGCGGTCAGCCCGGCCAGCAGGGCGGGGGCGAAGCCCGCGTCGCGCATGGTGGCCAGGTCGAGCCGGGCCAGGATCGGGGCCGCCGTGTCGAGGCGGGTCGCGGCGTCGAACAGGGCCAGGCCCTGCGCTCGCGACAGCGGCAGCATGCCCGTGCGGGTCATGCGCAGCCGATCGACCTCGCCGAGTTCGCCTGCCATGCCGCCGTCCCACAGCCCCCAGGCCAGGGACTGACCCGGTCGGCCGGTGGCCCTGCGGTGCGCCGCGAGCGCGTCGAGGGTGGCGTTGGCCGCGCCGTAGTTGCCCTGCCCGGTATTGCCGAACGCGCCTGCCGCCGAACTGAACAGCACAAAGGCTTTCAACGGCAGGTCGCTGGTCAGCGCGTGCAGGTGCAGCGCGGCGTCGACCTTGGGGGCGAGGACGGTGTCCATCCGGTCCGCGGTGAGCGAGGCGACGGCGCCGTCGTCGAGGACGCCCGCGAGGTGGAACACCGCGACGAGCGGGTGCTCGGCGGGAATGTCGGCCAGGACGCGGGCGAGCGCGTCGCGGTCGGCGACGTCGCACGCGTCGATGTCGACGTGCGCGCCCGCGCCCTCGAGCTCCGCCCGCAACTCGGCGGTGCCGGGCGCGGATTCGCCCCGGCGACTGAGCAACCGGAGTCGGCGGACCCCGTGCGCATCCACGAGATGCCGGGCGAACATCCGACCCAGTAGGCCACCGGCACCGGTGATCAGCACGGTCTCCTCCGGCGCGACAGCGGGACTCGCGACCGTGCCGCTCGCGGCGGCACCGAGGCGGGCCAGCCGTGCGGCGGTGACCTGCCCGTCGCGCACCGCGACCTGCGGTTCACCCGTGGCCAGGATCCCGCCCAGCAGCCCGTCGAGATCGGCGTCCGCGTCGATCGAGACGACCCGGCCGGGGCTCTCGGACTGCGCCGAGCGCACCAGGCCACCGACCGCCGCGCCGGCGAGATTCGTGATGTCCTCCCCGGCGACGGAGACCGCTCCCTCGGTCCGGACGACGAGCACCGAATCCGCGAACCGTTCGTCGCCGAGCCAGGTGTGCAGCGCCGACAGGACGAGATGGGTCGCGGCGCGGATGTCGGCAGGTTCGTTGCCCGCCGGGCAGTCCAGGACCGCGACCGCCGGCACCTCGACACCGAGGTCGGTCCACGCGACAGCGTCGATCTCGGTGCGCGACACCGCGATCGGCGTCCACTCGACCCGGAACAGCGCGTTACCCACGGTAGCCGCGCCCGCCGTGAGCTGGGCGGGATCCATGGGCCGGGACGCCAGGTGACGCACGGTGGCCACCGGCGCGCCCCACTGGTCGGCCAGCTCGAGCGTGGCGCCGTGGTCGCCGACCCGGGTGAGCCGGACCCGGACGGCGGTCGCTCCGGCCGCGTGCACGGTGACACCCGACCATTCGAACGGCAGCGCGATGCCGTCCGTGGGCAGGTCGGCAGCGGCGAGGAGCGCGTGCAGGGCCGAGTCGAACAGCGCCGGGTGGATGCCGAAGCCGTCGGCGCCGACCGATTCGGGCAGCGCGACCTCCGCGAACACCTCGTCCCCGCGCTGCCATACCGCGCGCAGGCCCTGGAAGAACGGGCCGTATCCGTAGCCCGCGTCCAGCAGGTCGTCGTAGACCGTGTCGAGCGGCAGGGGCTGGGCGCCGGCGGGCGGCCACGCGGTGAGCGCGGTGGTGGGGACCTGCGCGTCGGTCGCGAGAAGGCCCTCGGCGTTCAGGGTCCACGCCGCGTCGCCGTCGTCCGGACGGGAGAAGATCCGCACCGCACGCTGTCCGGCGGGGTCCTGGTCACCGACCACGAGGCGCAGTGCGAGACCACCGGTCTCGGTGAGCACCAGCGGTGCCTGCAGGACCAGCTCGGCCACCGTCGAGCAGCCGACCTGCTCGGCGGCGTGCAGCGCGAGTTCGACCAGCCCGGTGCCGGGAAACACGACGGTGTCGAGCACCCGGTGGTCGGTCAGCCACGGCTGCGCCTGCGCCGACAGGCGACCCGTGAGGGTGACCGCGTCGGAATCGGGGTGCGTGATGACCGCCGACACCAGGGGGTGGCCGGTCGCCAGCAGTCCCATGGATCGGGCGTCGCCCACGGCGGCGCCTTCGGTCATCCAGTAACGGCGACGCTGGAAAGCGTAGGTGGGCAGGTCGATTCGCCGTGCGCCGGACCCGGCGTACAGGGCGGACCAGTCCACCGGCGTGCCGGCGACGTGCAGCCGGGCCAACCCGGTCAGCAGGGTCGACGGATCGGCGTGCTCGCGGGCGCACAGCGCGACCGTCGTCGCGGTGTCGAGAGCTTGCGCGACCATCGGCGTGAGCGCCGCGTCGGGCCCGATCTCGGCGAACCGGGTGACCCCCAGCTCGGCCATCGTGGCGACCGCGGCGGCGAAGCGCACCGTGTCGCGGACCTGCCCGACCCAGTAGGCCGGGTCCGACATCTCGTCGCCGATCCGAGCACCGGTGACGGTGGAGACCACGGGCACGTTCGGCCGGCCGAACGTCAAACCTTCGATTACCGAGGCGAAGTCGGCCAGCATCGGCTCCATCAGCGCCGAATGGAACGCGTGCGAGACCCGCAGCCGGTGGGTCCGCCAACCGTTTTCGGCACAGCGCTGCACCACCGCGGAGACCTCGGCGTCGATGCCGGAGAGCACGATCGAGGACGGGCCGTTGACCGCGGCGATCGACACCCCGTCGATCAGCAACGGCAGCACATCGGCTTCCGGCGCGCCCACCGCGACCATCGCGCCGCCGGTGGGCAGCGCCTGCATCAACCGGCCACGCGCCGCGACCAGCACGCACGCGTCGTCGAGCGACAACACCCCGGCCACGTGCGCGGCCGCGATCTCACCGATCGAATGACCGGCCACCACCTCGGCCCGCACACCCCACGACTCCAGCAGCCGGAACAACGCCACCTCGAAGGCGAACAGGCCCGCCTGGGTGAATACCGTCCGGCCGCTCAGCTCCTCGTCACCCAGGGCGACAGTCAGCGAATCAGGCTGTCCCAGCAGTGGTTCCAGTCGAGCGGCGATGCCGTCGAAGTGCTCGGCGAAGATCGGGTAGCCGCGCAGTCCGGCGGCCATGCCCGCCCACTGCGCACCCTGCCCGGAGAACACGAAGCCTGTCGAACCCGACACCACCCGGCCGCGCACCACCCGCGTGGGCTCGGTGCCGTCGGCCAAGGCCCGCAGCTCCGCAGACCGGTCGGCGCGATCTCCGGCCAGCACGACGGCCCGATGCTCGAAGACGCCGCGCGTCACGGCCAGCGAGTAGCCGACGTCGATCGGGTCGAGATCGTCCATTCGGGCGACGAGCCGAGCGGCCTGATCGGCCAGCGCCGCACCGCTGCGCGCGGACAGCACCCACGGCGTCGGGCCGTCGGGCCGGTCGGTCGGCGTGGTCGAATCCGCCACCGGCGGCACCTGTTCCACGATGACGTGTGCGTTCGTGCCGCTGATGCCGAACGAGGACACCCCCGCGCGCCGCGGCCGATCCAGCGCGGGCCACTCGACCGATTCGGTCAGCAGGCGGACATGTCCTTCGGACCAATCCACCTTGGTACTGGGCTGATCCGCGTGCAGAGTGCGCGGCAGCACCCCGTGCCGCATCGCCATGATCATCTTGATCACGCCACCCACACCGGCCGCCGCCTGCGCATGACCGATGTTCGATTTCAGCGAGCCCAGCCACAACGGACGATCCTCGGCGCGATCCTGGCCGTAGGTGGCCAACAGGGCTTGCGCTTCGATCGGATCACCCAACGTCGTTCCGGTGCCATGGGCTTCGACGACGTCGACCTCGACGGCCGAGACTCCCGCATTGGCTAGCGCCTGGCGGATCACCCGCTGCTGCGAGGGACCGTTGGGCGCGGTGAACCCATTGGACGCACCGTCCTGGTTGACCGCCGAACCCGCGAGCACCGCCAGCACCTGATGGCCGTTGCGGCGAGCGTCGGACAGCCGCTCCAGCACGAGCACGCCCGCGCCCTCGGACCAGCCGACACCATCGGCGTCGTCGGCGAACGACTTGCATCGCCCGTCCGGTGACAGCCCGCGCTGACGGCCGAACTCCAGGAACATGTCCGGGGTCGCCATCACGGCCACACCACCGGCCAAGGCGAGTTCACACTCTCCCGACCGCAGCGACTGCGCCGCCAGATGCAGCGCGACCAGCGACGACGAGCACGCCGTGTCCACCGTGACCGACGGCCCCTCCAGCCCGAACACGTAGGAGACCCGGCCCGAGACCAGGCTGCCCGCGGCGCTGCTGCCGGTACCGGAGCCCTGCGCGTAGTCGTGGTACATCACGCCGGTGAACACCCCGGTCGCGCTGCCCCGCAGCACCGCCGGATCCAGACCGGCGCGCTCGAGCGCCTCCCACGAGACCTCGAGCAGTACCCGCTGCTGCGGGTCCATGACGGTGGCCTCGTTCGGGCTGATCCCGAAGAAGTCCGCGTCGAATTCCGCGGCGTCGTAGAGGAATCCGCCGCGGCGGGTGTAGGTCTTGCCCGGCTTGCCGGGTTCGGGGTCGTAGATGCCGTCGAGGTCCCAGCCGCGATCGAGCGGCATGTCCCCGGTGGTGTCGCCGCCGGAGGTCACCAGCTGCCACAGGTCCTCGGGTGAGGCGACGCCGCCCGGGTAGCGGCAGCTCATGGCCACCACCGCGATCGGCTCGTCGTCGGCGCGGACCCGGCCGACCACGCGTTCCTCGGCCGCCCCCGTGCCGGTGAGCTGGGAATCGAGGAACTCCGCGACGATCCCCGGAGTGGGGTAGTCGAAGATGAGCGTGGCGGGCAGGTGCAGACCGGTCGCCGCGTTGAGCTTGTTGCGGAACTCCACCGCGCCGAGCGAGTCGAAGCCGAGCTGCTGGAACGGCCGATCGGCGACGACGGCCTCGGCCGAGGCGTGCCCGAGGATGTCGGCGGCCACCGACCGGACCAGGTCGAGCAGGGCGCCGCCGCGATCGGCATCGGAGAGCCCGGCGAGCTTGCGCAGGAACGCCTGGCCCGCCGCCGTGCGGGTGGGACGACGTGCCGGGGCCGGTGCGATCGCGCGCAACAGCGCCGGGATCTGTTCGTCCCTGGTGCGCAGCACAGCCGGATCGACGCGCAGGGGTACCAGCTGGGCGGTGTCGGTGGCGATGGCCGCGTCGAACAGCGTCAGCCCCTCCGCCTCGGTCAGCGGCGGGAAGCCCTGCCTGCGCATCCGGTCGAAGTCGGCCTCGGACAGTTCGGCGCCGAGCCCGGTGGCGCGTGCCCACATGCCGTAGTCGAGCGCGATCGCGGGCAGGCCGAGCCGGTGCCGGTGCGCGGCGAGGGCGTCGAGGAAGACGTTGGCCGCCGCGTAGTTCGCCTGCCCGGCGGGCAGGACCAGGCCGCCGGCCGAGGACACCAGGACGAACAGCGACAGCGCGCGCTCGGCGGTGAGTTCGTGCAGATGCCAGGCGGCGTCGGCCTTGGGCCGGAACACCCGCTCGATCCGCTCCGGAGTGAGCGCCTCGATCAGCCCGTTGTCGGCGGTGCCCGCCGCGTGCACCACACCGACCAGCGGATGCTCGGCGGGCACCGAGTCGAGCAGGGCGGCCAGGGCGGCGCGGTCGGCCACATCGCACGCGGCGATGGTGACCTCGGCGCCGAGTTCGACCAGTTCGGAACGCAACTCGGCCGCACCGGCCGCGGTCGCACCGCGCCGCGAGGTCAGCAGCAGGTGCCGAACACCGTGCGCGGTGACCAGGTGCCGCGCGAACACCGCGCCCAAACCGCCGGTGCCACCGGTGATCAGGACCGTGCCGGTATCGAGCGACCGCGTGATCGTGCCGGCGGTCTGGCGGGTCAGGCGCGGGACGAGCAGCGTCGTCGCGCGCAGTGCCGCCTCGGGCTCCCCGGCCGCGACGGCCGCCGCGATCCGGACGGGGTCGGGATCGGCATCCAGGTCGAGGAGCTGGAAGCGGCCGGGGTGTTCGGCCTGCGCGGCGCGCAGCAACCCCCACACCGGCGCCTGCACCGGGTTCACCTCGTCGGCATGGACCGCGTGTGTGGTGAGCACGACCAACCGCGCATCGTCGCAGCGGGGATCGGCGAGCCACCGCTGCACGGTGTCGAGGACACCGGCCAGGGCCGCGCGAGCCGCCTCCGGCACCGCGCCCTCGGGGTCCGGCGCGACGAGCAGCACGAGCTCGGGGATCACCGGCTCTTGCGTCGCGTCGAGATCGGCGAGCAGGGCCGGGAGATCCGGGTACCCGCGTACCTCGCCCGTGCTCGAGGCACCGAGCACCGCGATGCGCTGCGGTGCGACCGTCGCCGTCGGCATGGCGACCGGCACCCAGTCGACGGCGAACAGCGATTCCGAGATCCGGTCCGCACCGAGTCGTTCGGCCGAGACCGGGCGCGAGATCAAGGCGCCCACCGACAGCACCGGCTGTCCCTGGTCGTCGGCGATCTGCAGGGCATACCTGGTGCCGTCCAGCACGATGCGAACGCGCACCGCGGCGGCACCCGCCGCGTGCACGACAACCTGGTTCCAGGTGAACGGCAGTGCCGGGAAGCCCTCGACGCCGCCGCGCAGCCCGTGGATGATCCCCGCGTGCAGCGCCGAGTCGAAGAGCGCGGGATGGATGCCGAAGCCCGCGGCATCGCGCGGATCGGACAGCGACACTTCGGCGAACAGCTCGTCGCCACGCTGCCAGGCGGCCTGCAAGCCCTGGAAGAACGGGCCGTATCCGTAACCGACATCGAGCAATTCGTCGTAGGCGCGGTCGACGTCGATCGGCCGCGCGCCGGCCGGGGGCCAGGCGGTCAGCTCGAAATCGGCGGTCGTGTCCGCCGGTGCCAGCACGCCTTCGGCGTGGCGGGCCCACGGACCGTCGACGCGGTGCCGTGAGTACACACCGAGCCGTCGGCGGCCGGTGTCATCGGCGGCGGCCACGACGACCTGCACCGCGACACTGCCGTCGGCCGGCACCGTCAACGGGGTGTGCAGGACGAGTTCGTCCACCATCGGACAGCCGAGCAGTCCGCCGACATAGCCGGCCAGCTCCACGAAGCCGGTGCCCGGTAGCAGCACGACACCGAGCACGCTGTGATCGGCCAGCCACGGCACGGTCGCCGGGGACCAGCGGCCGGTGAAACTGATTCCGCCCGACTCCGGATGTGCCACCACGGCGCCGAGCAGCGGATGATCCACCGTGTCGAGACCGACGGAGGTGACCCCACCCAGCTCGGCGCCCAGCCACGATGTCGCCAGCGCCTGCTTGGCATCGAGCCAGAACCGCTCGTGCTGGAAGGCGTAGGTGGGCAGGTCGACGCGGCGCGCACCGGTACCGGCGAACACCCCGGCCCAGTCCACGACCCCGCCGGAGACGAACAGACCCGCGACGCCGTTCAGCACCGACGACGCGTCTGCGCGGTCGCGGCGCGCCAGCGCCACCACCGTCGCGGCGGTGTCGTCGACGATCTGGGTGACCATCGGGGTGAGCACGGCATCGGGTCCCACCTCGGCGAACCGCGTGACCCCCAACTCGGCCATGGTGGCGACCGCGTCGGCGAACCGCACCGTCGCCCGGACCTGCTCGACCCAGTAGGCCGGGTCCGACAGCTCGTCCTCGACCCGGCGTCCGGTCACGGTCGACACGAGCTCGATGCTCGGCCGCGAGAACCGCAATTCCCCGACCACCGCGGCGAATTCGGCGAGCATCGGCTCCATCAGCGTCGAGTGGAAGGCGTGCGAGACCCGCAGCCGATGGGTACGCCATCCGCGCTCGGCACACACCTCGGCCACGGCCGCGACGGCATCCCCTGGACCGGACAGCACGACAGCGCCGGGGGCGTTGACCGCGGCGAGGGATACCGACTCGCCCAGCAGGGGCGACACCTCGGCTTCCGGCGCACCCACCGCGACCATCGCCCCGCCCGTGGGCAGCGCCTGCATCAACCGGCCGCGGGCCGCCACCAGGGCGCAGGCGTCGCCGAGGGACAACACGCCCGCCACGTGTGCGGCGGCGATCTCACCGATCGAATGACCGGCCACCACATCCGGGCGAACGCCCCAGGATTCGAGCAGACGGAACAGGGCCACCTCGAAGGCGAACAGGCCCGCCTGCGCGAACACCGTCCGGTCGACCGCCTCGTCGTCCGCGAGCGCGTCCACCAGCGAAAACGACTGTTCCAGCAGCGGATTAACGCCCGTGACGATCTCGTCGAAAGTCCGCGCGAACACCGGATACGCGGCACACAGCTCGGCCGCCATACCCGCCCACTGCGCGCCCTGACCGGAGAACACCAGACCTGTGGCGCCCGCCACCGCCCGGCCGGTCACCACACCGGCGGCGGCCGAACCGGTGGCCAGCGCCGCGATTCCCGCCCGGAGACCAGCCGCGTCCTCGGCCAGGACCACGGCGCGATGCTCGAACACACCGCGCGTGGCGACCAGCGAGAACCCGACATCCTGTGGAGTGAAACCGAATTCATCCACCTGCGCACCCAACCGCGCGGCCTGCGCGGCGAGGGCTTCGTCACCGCGCGCCGACAGCACCCACGGCAGCAGCCCCGCGGCAGCGCCGGGCGACACCGAATCCGCCACCGCCGGAGCCTGTTCCACGATCACGTGCGCGTTGGTGCCGCTGATGCCGAACGAGGACACGCCCGCGCGACGTGGCCGATCGACCTGCGGCCATTCGACCGCCTCGGTCAGCAGTCGCAGGTGTCCCGCGGACCAGTCCACCTTGGTGCTGGGCTGGTCCACGTGCAGCGTCTTGGGCAGCACACCGTGCCGCATGGCCATGATCATCTTGATCACACCACCCACACCGGCAGCTGCCTGCGAGTGCCCGATGTTGGATTTCAGCGAGCCGAGCCACAGTGGACGATCCTCGGGGCGGTCCCGGCCATAGGTGGCCAGCAGGGCCTGCGCCTCGATCGGATCACCCAGCGTCGTCCCGGTGCCGTGCGCTTCGACCACGTCGACCTCGACCGGCGAGACCCCGGCATTGGCCAGCGCCTGCCGGATCACCCGCCGTTGCGACGGACCGTTCGGCGCGGTCAGACCGTTCGACGCGCCGTCCTGGTTCACCGCCGACCCGGCGACCACCGCCAGCACCGGATGACCGTTGCGGCGCGCGTCCGACAGCCGCTCCAGCACGAGGACCCCGACACCCTCGGACCAGGCGACACCGTCGGCGGCATCGGCGAAGGACTTGCTCCGCCCGTCCGGCGCCAGCCCCCGCTGACGGCTGAACTCCACGAACGTCTCCGGCGTGGCCATCACCGCGACACCACCGGCGAGCGCGAGATCGCACTCCCCCGAGCGCAGCGACTGCGCCGCCAGGTGCAGCGCGACCAGCGACGACGAGCACGCGGTGTCGACGGTGACCGACGGCCCTTCCAGGCCGAACACATACGACACCCGGCCGGAGGCGAGGGAACCGGAGTTCGCGTTGACCGGATAGTCGTGATACATCATGCCGGTGAAGACGCCGGTCGCGCTGCCGCGCAGTACCGCCGGATCCACCCCGGCCCGCTCGAAGGCCTCCCACGAGCTCTCCAGCAGCAGGAACTGCTGCGGGTCCATCGCCGCGGCCTCGTTGGGGCTGATGCCGAAGAAGGCGGGGTCGAATTCGCCCGCGCCGTGCAGGAATCCGCCCTCGCGGGTGTAGGTGGTGTTGGGCGTCTCGCCGGTGGGGTCGTAGATCCGCGCGGTGTCCCACCCGCGATTCACCGGGAACTCCGTGACCGCGTCGACGCCGTCGGCGACCAGTCGCCACAGCTGCTCGGGCGTGCTGACGCCGCCCGGGTAGCGGCAGGCCATACCCACGATCGCGATCGGATCGCCGTCGACGGCCCGGTCCGCGACGACCGCGATCTCGGTGGCCGTGCCCAGGAATTCCTCGGCCAGGTGCTCGGCCAGCGCCTGCGGTGTCGGGTAATCGAAGACGACCGTGGCGGGCAGGGCGAGACCGGTGACGGTCTTGAGCCGGTTGCGCAGCTCGACCGCGCTCAGCGAATCGAACCCGAGATCCTGGAAGGCCCGGCCGGGATCGATCGCGGCCACGCTGTCGTGACCGAGCACGGCCGCGATGTGCGTGCGCACGGTGTCGAGCACCAGCTGCCGTTGCCGGTCGATGTCCGCCCCGGCCAACCGAATCCGCAAGTCCGACACCATTGTCGAGGTGGCGGCGCGGCGCGGCGCGGGCGCCAGGTCGCGCAGGAGCGGGGGCAACAGCCCGGCCTCGGCCTGGGCCCTGATCGCGGCGGTGTCGAGGACGGCGATCACCGCATGCGGTGCGCCGTGGGCGATGGCCGCGTCCCATCCGGCCAGCGCCTGCGCGTCCGGCATGGCGGTGAATCCGCTGCGGCTCATCCTGGCCACGTCGGTGTCACCGAGCTGCCCGGACATCCCGCTCGAGCGGGCCCACAGCCCCCACGCCAACGACTGACCCGCCAGCCCGGCGGCCCGGCGATGCGCCACCAGCGCGTCGAGGAAGGTATTGGCGGCGGCGTAGTTGCCCTGCCCGGGTCCGCCGACGGTGCCCGAGGCCGAGGAGAACACCACGAACGCGGACAGGTCCAGGTCCGCGGTCGCCTCGTGCAGATACCAGGCGGCATCCGCCTTCGGCGCCAGAACGGTGTCGATCCGCTCGCCGGTCAACGAGGCGATGACCCCGTCGTCGAGGACACCGGCGGCATGGATCACCCCGGTCAACGGCCACTGCTCGGGCACCTCACCCCGCAGCGCGGCCACGGCGGCGGCATCGGTGACATCACATGCCAGCACCCGCACCTGGACGCCGGACTCGGCCAGCTCGGCACACAGCGCCGCCGCGCCGTCCGCCCGCGGACCCCGACGGCTGACCAGCAGCAGCGACCGCACCCCGTGCTCGGCCACGAGGTGGCGCGCGATCACGCCACCGACACCACCGGTGCCACCGGTGATCAGCACCGTTCCCTCGCCGAAGGCGGTGGTAGCGGCGGTACTCGTAGTGTTCACGCCGGTGCGCCGGGTGAGTCGGGCGGTGTGGGTGACGCCCGCCCGGACGACGACCTGGGGTTCGCCCACGGCCAGGACGGTGGCCGCGAGATGCTCGTCGACGACGGTGTCCGCGTCGACCAGCACGATCCGGCCGGGATCCTCCGACTGCGCGGAGCGCACCAGGCCCCATACAGCGGCACCGGGGAGGTCGAGGAGGTCTTCGCCGGGAAGCGCGATCGCGCCGCGCGTGACGATCAGCAGGGTGCTCGTGGCGAAACGGTCCTGTGCCGGCCACTGCTGGATCACGGTGAGGATCCGGGCGAGTTCGGTGTGGGTGGTCGCCACCGTGTCCGCGCCGGTGCTCCCGGTCCCGCCGGCTCCGGCGTCGACGACAACCACCGGCGGGACCGGCGACGCCGCGTCGAGCCGCTCCCATCGGCCGATGGTCGCGGGTGTCGTGGCGGGTTCGGCCGTGACCGGTGACCAGGTCAGTTCCAGCAGCGGCGCGGCGGGTTTGCCCACGCCGGCGGTCAGCTGGTCGAGCGGCGTCCGCCGGGTGGTCAGCGTTCCCGACAGCACGGGCAGGCCCTGCTCGTCGGTCGCGGTGAAGGCCACCGATGATCCCGTCGAGGCCAGCCGCACGCGCAGCACGGACGCGCCGGCCGCGTGCAGCGAGACCGACTCCCACGAGAAGGGCAGCACCACCTGTCCGGCGGGGATCGCGAACGGCGACCGTGCCGCATCGGCAGCGCTGTCCATTACCCCGGCGAGCAGACCGGCCTGCATGGCCGCGTCCAGCAGCGCGGGATGGATACCGAATCCTTCCGCGCGGGCGCCGGTCTCGGCGTCGACGGCGACCTCGGCGAAGACCTCGGCACCGTGGCGCCACAGCGCGCGCACGCCCTGGAAGGCCGGACCGTACTCGTATCCCCGCGCCAGCAGCTCGGCGTACGCGGACTCGACGTCGACCTCGGTCGCGGCGGGCGGCCAGGTCGGCGCGGCGGTCAGGCTCGGCGCCGGCTCCCCGGCGAGCAGACCGCGCGCGTGCAGCAGCCACTGTCCGTCGCGGTCGTGCTCGCCACGCGAGTAGATCGAGACCGACCGGTGCGGGGCGTCGTCGTCGGCCCCGCCCACCACCACCTGGACCTGCACCCCACCCGCGGCGGGCAGCAGCAGCGGGGCCTGCAAGGTCAGTTCCTCGACCACCGGATATCCGGCCTCGGCACCGGCGCGCAGCGCCAGCTCCACGAATCCGGTACCCGGCAGCAGGACCGAGCCGGCGACCACGTGGTCGGCCAGCCACGGCTGAGTCGCGACCGACAGCCGCCCGGTCAGCAGGACACCGCCGGATTCCGGTTCCGACACCACCGCGCCCAGCAGCGGATGGCGCACGGCACCCAGCCCGGCCCACGCGACGTCGGCGGCACCGGCCGAGGTCTCGAGCCAGTAGCGACGGCGCTGGAAGGCATAGGTGGGCAACGAGACCCGCGCGACCGGCCGCGCGGCGAAGAACGCCGCCCAGTCGACGTCGACGCCGACCGTGTCGACACTCACCGCGCAGCGCACGAACTGTTCGACCTCGGCCTGTCCGCGCCGCGCGCCCGCGACCACCAGTGACCGCGCCTCGATCTCGTCCGGCAGGCACTGCCGGGTCATCGCGGACAGCACCGCGTCCGGGCCGATCTCCACGAACCGGCGCACGCCCGAGGCCACGAGCGTGTCCACGCCGCGGCCGAACCGCACGGCCTCGCGCACCTGCCGGACCCAGTAGGCGGGCTCGAGCACCTCGTCACCGGCGAGCTCGCCGGACAGGTTCGAGACCAGGGGAACCTGCGGACGCCGATAGGTCACGCCCCGGGCGACGGACTCGAATTCGGCCAGCATCGGGTCCATCCGAGCCGAGTGGAACGCGTGCGACACCGTCAGCCGCGAGGTCTTGCGGCCGCGGTCGGCGAACAGCCGCTCGAGCGCGGTCACCGCGTCTTCGTCACCGGAAACCACCACGGCGGTCGGCGAATTCACCGCCGCGACGGACACCGTGTCCACAGAGGCGGTCAACACCTCGGCGACCTCGGCCTCGCTCGTCGCGACGGCCAGCATGGCGCCGCCTTCCGGCAGCCGCCCCATGAGACGGCCACGCGCCGCCACCACCCGGCACGCGTCCGGCAGCGACCACACGCCGGCCAGGTACGCGGCGGTCAGCTCACCGATCGAATGACCGAGCAGCACATCCGGTGTCACCCCGACGGATTCCCACAGGCGGTACTGCGCGACTTCGTAGGCGAACAGGGCGGGCTGGGTGTACTCGGTGCGATGCAGCGAGCCGTCGGCGCAGTCGAACATCAGCTGCCGCAGCGAGACTCCCAGCAGCGGATCGAACTGCGCGCACACCTCGTCCAGCGCGGCCGCGAACACCGGGAACGCCGCATACAGCGCACGTCCCATCCCGTCCTGCTGCGCGCCCTGGCCGGTGCACAGGAACGCGGTCTTGCGCAGCACCGCCTGGCCCGTGGCCACCCCGGGCGCGGGCGAGGACTCCGCCAGGGCGGTCAGTCCGGCGAGCATCCCGTCCCGGTCGGCGGCCACGAACGCACCGCGCCACTCCAGCCGGGCACGCGTGGTCGACAGCGAGTATCCGAGATCGTCGACCCGCAGTGCGGGCTGCTCGGTTACCCATCGCAGCAGCTTGGCGGCCTGATCACGCAGGGCCGGAGCGGATTTCGCGGACAGCAGCAGCGGGGTGACACCGAGCGCCACGGCGGGCGGCGGGTCCTCGTCCGACGGCTCGACGGCGATCTCGACCGGAGCGGGCGCCTCTTCCAGGATGACGTGGGTGTTGGTGCCGCTGGCGCCGAACGAGGACACACCCGCACGCCGCACCCGCACGCCGGCGGGCCACGGCTCCGCCTCGGTGAGCAGCCGGACCGTCGCGGGCGACCATTCCACCTGCGGGGTGGGCGCGTCGACATGCAGTGTCGGGGGCAGCATCTCGTGCCGCATCGCCTGCACCATCTTGATCACGCCGCCGACGCCCGCCGCGGCGGAGGTGTGGCCGATGTTCGACTTGAGCGAACCGATGCGCAACGGTTCGCCGGTGCGATCGCGGCCGTAGGCGGCGATCAGGGCCTGCGCCTCGATCGGGTCGCCGAGGGTGGTGCCGGTGCCGTGCGCTTCGACGGCGTCGATGTCGGCGGGCGTCAGCCCGGCGTTGGCCAGGGCCTGGGCGATCACCATCTCCTGCGAGGGACCGTTCGGCGCGGTCAGCCTGCTGCTGGCGCCGTCCTGATTGACCGCCGTACCGCGCACGACCGCGAGGATCGGGTGGCCGTGGCGGCGGGCGTCGGAGAGCCGCTCGACCACGAGCATGCCCAGGCCCTCGGAGAACCCGGTGCCGTTCGCCCCGGCCGCGAACGCCTTGCAGCGCGCGTCCGGTGACAGCGCCCGCTGGCGGCCGAAGGCGATGAGCAGGGTGGGATCCGACATCACGGTCACGCCACCGACCAGCGCGAGCGATGTATCGCCCTGCCGCAGCGCCTGGCACGCGAGGTGCAGGGCGACCAGTGAGGACGAGCAGGCGGTGTCCACCGACAGCGCCGGACCCTTGAGGCCGAAGGTGAACGACACCCGCCCGGACAGCACGCTGGCCGAAACACCGGGATAGGCATGACCTTCCGCCTCGGCCGTCAGGCCGGGCGAACCCACGCGCGGACCGTAGTCCTGATGGATCACACCGGCGAACACGCCGGTGTCGCTGCCGCGCAACGACACCGGGTCGATGCCCGCGTCCTCGAGCGCCTCCCACGCGGCTTCGAGGAACAGCCGCTGCTGCGGGTCCATCGCTTCGGCCGCGCGCGGGCCGATCCCGAAGAAGGCGGCGTCGAAGTCGCCCGCCGCGTCCAGGAACCCGCCCTCGCGGGTGTAGATGCTGCCCGCCGCGTCGGGGTCGGGGTCGAACAGGCGCTCGAGGTCCCAGCCGCGATCGGCCGGGAACGGGCCGACCGCGTCGGTGCCGGTCGCGACGAGGTCCCACAGCTGGTCCGGGGTCTCGACACCGCCGGGATACCGGCAGCTCATGCCCACGATCGCGATCGGTTCGGCGGCCCGTTCCTCGAGCTGGTCGATGTGCTTCTTGGCGGCGCGGAGGTCTCCGGTGAGCTTGCGCAGATACCGGCTGAGTCGTTCCTCGTTGCTGGTGCCGGGGTTGCTCATGCTGGGCCAAACTCCTCGTCGATCAAATCCAAGAGCTCACTGCCGGACGGCAGGTCGAGATCGTCGTACTCGGTGTCCGGCCAGCGGCCGGACAGGTAGGTGCGCAGGCGGTTGTTGACACCGCGCAGACCGGCGACGGTCTCGTCGTCGTCGCCCGCGGTAGCCAGGATCCGGTCGAGCAGCGACTCGAGCCGGGCGATGTCGTCGGGCGCCGCCGTTGGCGCGGCCGGTGCGGTCACCGTGGTCCGTGCCAGCAGGTAGTCGGCGAGGTCTGCGGCGGTCGGGTAGTCGAACGCCAGGGTCGACGGCAGCGACAGACCCGTCAGGTTCGCCAGCCGGTTGCGGAACTCGACGGCGCCGAGCGAGTCGAATCCGAGTTCGTCGAACCCGCGATCGGGGGCGATCTCGTCGGCCGAGGCGTAGCCGAGCACGGCGGCGACGGTCTCGCGCACCAGATCCAGGACGAGTCCGCGGCGCTTGGCCTCCGCCACCCCGTGCAGGCGCTCCCCGAGCGTGGGTTCGGTGCTCGTGGTCGCTGCGGCGCGGTCCCTGGTGCGGACGAAGCCGCGCAGGGCGCCGGGCACCGGGCCGGTGTGCGCTTCGATGCGGAGCTTGTCGGTGTCCAGGTGGACCAGGGCCTGCACCGGTTCGGCGCTGGTCAGCGCCTCGTCGAACAGGCGCAGGCCGTCGGTGCGGTCCAGCGGGGCCAGGCCGAGGCGTTCCATCCGGCTCAGGGCGAGCCGGTCCAGGGTGCCGGTCATGCCGAGGTCCGGCTGCCACGGCCCCCACGCCAGCGACAGCGCGGGCAGCCCCTCGGCCCGGCGCCGGATGGCGAGAGCGTCCAGGAAGCTGTTCGCCGCGGCGTAGTTGGCCTGCCCCGCCGAGCCGAGCACGCCGGCGATCGAGGAGAACAGGACGAACGCGGACAGCTCCAGGTCCCGGGTGAGTTCGTGCAGGTGCCAGGCCGCGTCGGCCTTCGGCGCGAACACCCGGTCGACCTGATCGGCGGTCAGGGCGTGGAACGTGCTGTCCGCCAACAGGCCCGCGGTGTGGACGACGCCGGTGAGCGGATGCTCGGCGGGCAGGTCGTGGAGCAGCTTCGCCAGCGCGTCGCGGTCGGTGACATCGCACGCGGCGATGCGCACCTCGGCGCCCAGCCCGGCCAGTGTCCGCGCGAGTTCTGCCGCGCCCTCGGCATTTTCACCGCGCCGCGACACCAGCAGCAGCCGCCGCACACCGTGTTCGGTGACCAGGTGCCGGGCCAGCAACGCACCCAATCCTCCGGTGCCGCCGGTGATCAGCACGGTGCCCGGACCGAAGGAGACCGGCGCGGTGGCCGGTGCGGTCACCGGTTCCAGTCGCGGCGCCAGGACGCGATCGCCGCGCACCGCGATCTGCGGTTCGCCGGTCGCGACCGCGGCCAGGATCGCGTCGGCCGAGACCGGTGCCGCGTCGGCGTCGACCAGGACGATCCGCCCCGGGTACTCGGTCTGCGCGCTGCGGATCAGGCCCGTGACCGCGGCCGCCGCGATCTCGGGCGTCTCCTCGGGCAGCCCGGCCGCCCGCCGGGTGACGACCACCAGCCGTGATCGGGCGAACCGGTCGTCGGCCAGCCAGCCGCGCACCGTGTCCAGCGCGGCCCGTACCCGGTCCCCCGTCAGCGCGTCCTGCGGCGCAGCCGCCGCTTCGGACCAGACGACGAGGTCGGGCACCGCTGCCGCCGCGGCGAGTGCCGCCAGATCCGGGTAGCGCTCGTCGACACCGAGGATCGGTGCGACACCGAGCACGGCGGCGCTGCCGGGCGGTGCGAGGCCGTCCGGCGTCGCGGCCGCGGTCCAGCGCACTCCGTATCGGCCTGCCCGGCCACCGGCCAGGTTGGCGCGGAACTGCTGGACGTCGTAGGAACGCATGACCACTTCGTCGATGGAGACGACCGGGTTGCCGTCCTGGTCGACGGCGACGACGGTGATGGTCTCGCTGTCGCGCTGGATGGCCATCACCCGCAGCGACGTCACCGTCGCGGTGGTGTGGAAGCGGGTCGCGCCCCAGCGGAACAGCAGTTTGCCCTCGGCGGGGTTGTTCGCTTCCGCGGACCAGATCAGGCAGACCAGTCCGGCGTGCATCACCATGTCGAACAGTGCCGGATGCAGCCGGAACCGGTCGACCGGGACCTCCGGGCTCAGGGTGACCTCGGAGAAGATGGTGTCCCCGGTGCGCCACGCGCCGTCGATCCCGTAGAACGACGGCCCGTATTCCAGGCCGGCCACCCGGCCCACCTGGGCCGGAATCCAGGCGGGATCGACGGGTGTGGCCCCGACCGGCGGCCACGGTTCGGCGCGCAGCATCGCCATCAGCCCGATGTCGGTGAGCTGATGACCGCTCAGCACGCCGCTGGCATTGCGCGTCCATGCGGTGTCGGCCGCGTCGGCGAGGCGGTAGTGGAAGGTGAACGACCGGCGGCCCGCCGAATCCGGTTCCCGCACCAGGACCTGGAGCTCCACGGCGCCCTCTGGCGGCGGCAGGATCGGCGCCTCGAGGGTCAGTTCCTCGACCGCGCCGCACCCGATGCGAGCCCCGGCGACCAGCAGCATCTCCATGAGCGCGGCACTCGGCACGAGCACGACGCCGTAGGTCATGTGGTCGGCGATCCAGGGATGGGTGCGCAGCGACAAGCGGCCGGTGAACAGCCACTCGTCGCGATCGGCCACCCGCACCACGTCGGTGAGCAGCGGGTGGTCCGCCGACCCCGTGCCGGAATCGCCCGGCGCTGGGTCGAGCCAGAATCGCCGATGCTCGAAGGCATAGGTGGGCAGGGTGACTCGGGCTGCGTGGCCCGCGGTGAACAGTGCGTTCCACTCCACCTTCGCGCCGGCGGTGTGGGCCTGGGCGAGCATGGTCAGGAACTGCTCGACCTCGTCGTGCTCGCGCCGGGCCGCCGCGGCCACCACCGCGCGCTGCTCGAGCTCGGCGGGCAGGCTCTGGCGGGTCATCGCCGCGAGGACGGCGTCGGGGCCGATCTCGAGGAATCGGCGCACCCCCGAGGTCACCAGGGTCTCGACGCCCGGCGCGAACCGCACCGCGCCGCGCACCTGCGCGGCCCAGTACGCGGGAGCCAGGATCTCATCGCCGGCGAGCGCGCCGGAGACGTTGGACACCAGCGGAATCCGCGGCGAGTGGTAGGTGACACCCGCCGCGACCGTCGCGAATTCGGCCAGCATCGNCGCCGGAGACGTTGGACACCAGCGGAATCCGCGGCGAGTGGTAGGTGACACCCGCCGCGACCGTCGCGAATTCGGCCAGCATCGGTTCCATCCGCGCCGAATGGAACGCGTGCGAGACCCGCAGCCCGCTGGTCTTGCGCCCCTGCTCGGTGAACAGCCGATCGAGGGCGTCGACGACGTCTTCGTCGCCGGAGATCACCACAGCGGCAGGCCCGTTGACCGCGGCGATCGACACCCGATCACCGAATTCCGCGATGGCCGTGACGACTTCGGCTTCGGTCGCGGCGACGGCCAGCATCACCCCGCCCTCGGGCAGCGCGTCCATCAGCGCGCCGCGGGCCGCGACGAGCGCGCAGGCGTCGTCGAGCGACCACACCCCCGCGACGTGCGCCGCGGCCAATTCCCCGATCGAGTGTCCGATCACCAGGTCCGGGACGAGCCCGAACGACGCCACCAGCCGGTACAGCGCCACTTCGAAGGCGAACAGCGCGGGCTGGGTCAGCCGGGTCCGGTCCAGGACCCCGCTCGCCGCGGCGACGCCCTGATCGTCGACCAGGCCTCCGGTGAACATCGCCTGCTTCAGCGAGCACCCCAGCAGCGGGTCGAACCGGGCGCACACCTCGTCGAGGGCGGTCGCGAAGACCGGGAACGCCTCGGCCAGACCCGCGCCCATGCCGACCCGCTGCGCGCCCTGACCGGTGAACAGGAACGCGGTCTTCCCGGCGCCGACCGTGCCGGACAGCACGCCGGTCGCGGCGGTACCGGCGGCCAGCTTGCCCAGACGGTCCAGCAGGTCGTCGCGGTCACGGCCGAGGACCGCCGCGCGGTACTCGTGCTGCGCGCGGCCCGTCGCGAGCGAGTACGCGACGTCGACCGGATCGGTGTCGGGATGCTCGAGCAGCCAGGTCCGCAGGCGCGCCGCCTGGGCCGCCAGCGCGGTCCGGCTCTTGGCCGACACCAGCAGCGGCACCGTGCGCGGACCATCGGCGGCGCGCGCGACGACGCTCGACCGGGTGGCGGGCGCTTCCTCGAGGATGGCGTGGGCGTTGGTCCCGCTGACACCGAACGACGACACACCGGCCCGGCGCACCGGCCCGCCCGCACGCCACGGTTCCGGCGCGGTCAGCAGGCGCACCGACCCCGCCGACCAATCCACATGCGGGGAGGGCACGTCCGCGTGCAGGGTGGCGGGCAGCGTTTCGTGCCGCAGCGCCTGCACCATCTTGATGACGCCGCCGACACCGGCCGCCGCGACCGTGTGCCCGATATTCGATTTGATGGAGCCGATGCGCAGCGGTTCGCGCTCGCCGCGGTCCTGGCCGTAGGCGGCGATCAGCGCGTTGGCCTCGATCGGGTCCCCCAGCGGGGTGCCGGTGCCGTGCGCTTCCACCGCGTCCACGTCGGCGGGGGTGAGTCCGGCACTGGCCAGCGCTTGGGCGATCACCCGCTCCTGGGAGGGGCCGTTCGGCGCGGTCAGCCCGTTGCTGGCGCCGTCCTGGTTGACGGCCGTGCCGCGCACCAGGGCGAGGACATCGTGGCCGAGGCGCCGGGCGTCGGAGAGCCGTTCCAGCACCAGCACGCCGACGCCTTCGGAGAACGCGACGCCGTCGGCCGCGTCGGAGAACGCCTTGCACCGCCCGTCCGGCGAGAGGCCGCGTTGCCGGGCGAAATCGACGTAGAGGTAGGGGGTCGCCGCGACGGTCACGCCGCTGGCCAGCGCCAGCGAGCTCTCGCCCTGGCGCAGCGCCTGGCAGGCCAGATGCAGGGAGACCAGCGACGACGAGCACGCGGTGTCCACGGTGACCGCGGGCCCTTCGAGTCCGAGGACGTAGGCCACGCGCCCGGAGATCACACTGCTGGTGGTGCCGGTGAGCCGGTAGCCCTCCAGGTCGCCGACCACCCGGTCGACGTAGCCCGAGGCTCCCGCGCCGGCGAACACGCCGGTATCGCTGCCGCGCAGGGAGATCGGGTCGATCCCCGCATCCTCGAGCGCCTCCCAGGAGACCTCGAGCAGCAGTCGCTGCTGCGGGTCCATCGCGGACGCCTCGCGCGGGCTGATCCCGAAGAAGCCGGGATCGAAATCGCCCGCGTCGTAAAGGAATCCGCCGCGATTGGTATAGACGGTCCCGGGCTTGTCGGGGTCGGCGTCGAGCAGGCGCGGCAGATCCCAGCTGCGATCGGCGGGGAATTCGCCGGTGGCGTCGATGCCGGACGCGACGAGATCCCAGAGCTGCTGCGGTGATTCGACGCCGCCGGGGAAGCGGCAGGCCATGCCGACGATCGCGATCGGCTCGTCGGCCCGTACCCGGCGCACGGTCTTGGCGGTGGGACCGCCGGTCGCCGGGGTGACGCGAGACCGCACCAGCTCGGCCACCGCCGTCGGGGTCGGGTGGTCGAACACCAGGGTCGACGGCAGTTGCAGGCCGGTGGCCTTGCCGAGCCGGTTGCGGAACTCCACGCCGCCGAGGGAGTCGAAGCCGATCTCGTCGAAGCGCTGGTCCGGCCGGATATCGCCGCCCGACTCGTGGCCGAGTACCGCGGCGGCCTGGGTCAGCACGACATCGAGGATCAGTTCGCCGCGACGCGCCTCGGGGACCTCGGCCAGCTGGGCAGCCAGGGCGCCGACCGGCGCGGCCGCCGCGTGCGCCGGGCGGGTCGAGCGTCGCACGTAGCCG
>NZ_JBCGFB010000052.1:0-41386 GCF_038752175.1 Nocardia sp. No.11
GGCCGCGCCGGAGATCGCGTCCCGGCAGCCGACCATGCGCGCCAGCGCCCGGCTGCCCGGCCGGTCGGTCTCGAATCCACACGGCCGCAGCAGCACCTCGGGACGAACGGCCACACTCGCGCCGTACGCGGCGGTCGCCAGGCCGAGCAGACGGAACGGCCACTCCCGTGTCATCGACAACTCCTCTCGCTGGGTGAATCAATTATGCATCGTTTCTTGATAGTCTGTCAGTACCAACAATCCGAGGAGTTCTCGTGCGCATCGCCCATTCCTCCGTTCCGCTCCGCCTCCCGCTGCTCGCCTGCGCGGCGATGGCCGCCGTGGCGCTGGCACCGGCCACCGCGTCCGCCGCGCCCCCGGCGCCGGTGCCGTCGCTCGATGTCGAGCGCTATCTGGGCGTCTGGCACCAGCTGGCCGCGGTCCCGGCCCCGTTCAGCCTCGATTGCGCCGGCGACACCACCGCCACCTACACCCTTGACGACGCCGGTGACGTCGGCGTCTACAACCGCTGCCGTACCTGGTCGGGCGGCACCAACGAGATCCGGGGCACCGCGACGGTGACCGATCCCGTCACCAACGCCCAGCTGCATGTCTCCTTCCCCGGCGTGCCCGGCCAGGATCAGCGCACCGGCGCCCCCAACTACATCGTCACGGCCCTCGGCCCGGACTACTCCTGGGCGGTCGTCACCGATCCCAGCCGCCTGTCCGGCTTCGTCCTGTCACGCACCCCCGCCGTCGACGCCGCCACCTGGAACGACATCGACGCCGCGATCGTGGCCGCCGGCCAGAACACCTGTGTCTACCTGACCACGCCGACCGCGGGCGGCCGCTCCGACATCACCCCGCTGTGCGCCCGATGACCGTCTCGATCGCGCTGTTCACCCGTGACCTGCGCACCGCCGACAACCCGGTCCTCACCGCCGCGCACCGCGACAGCGATGCCGTCGTCCCGCTGTTCGTCGTCGACGACGGCATCGTCCCGGACCGCTGCCCGCCCAATCGCGCCGTCTTCCTCGCCACCGCGCTGGCCGAACTCAACGAGCGCCTGCGCGGGATCGGCGGGCGCCTGGTGGTCCGGCGGGGCGAGGTGACCGATGTCGTGGCCCGGATCGCCGCCGAGACCGGCGCGAGCGCGGTGCATCTGGCCGAGGACGTCAGCGCCTACGCCACCCGCCGCGAACAGGCCCTGCGGGACCGCCTCGCCGGCACGGACTGCGCCGTGCGCACCCACAGCGCGGTCGTCACCGCGGCCGATCCCGCCGTCCTCACCCCCGCGACCGGCCGTGACCACTACGCGGTGTTCACCCCCTACTTCCGGCGCTGGGTCGACGCTCACCAGCGCCACCCGGTGGGCACCCCGCGCGCGCTGTCCGTTCCCGACGTGGCCGGCGACGCTCTGCCTGCGCCCGGCGACCTGTCGGCCGGCGAGCCGTCCCCGAACTGCCCGCGTGGTGGCGAGATCAGCGGCCGGGTGCTGCTGCGCAAATGGCTCGCGGGCCCGATCCAGGACTACGCCGACCGCAACGACGACCTCGCCGCCGATGCCACCTCCCACCTCTCCCCGCACCTGCATTTCGGCTGCCTGTCGCCGGTCGAGATCGTCCACCGCACCGACCTGTCCGACCCCGGCGGTCACGCCTTCGCCCGCCAGCTCGCCTGGCGCGACTTCCACCACCAGCTCCTGGCGGCGCGCCCCGACACCGCCTGGACCAGCTACCGTCCCGGCCCGTTCGCCGTGCGCACCGACCCCGACGCCGTCGCCGCCTGGAAGGACGGCCGCACCGGCTACCCGATCATCGACGCCGCCATGCGCCAGCTCGTCACCGACGGCTGGCTCCCCGGCCGCGCCCGCCTGATCACCGCCTCCTTCTTCGCCAAATCCCTGCGCCTGGACTGGCGCATCGGCGCGGCCCACTTCCTGCACTGGCTCGTCGACGCCGACCTCGCCAACAACCAGCTCAACTGGCAGTGGGCCGCGGGCACCGGCACCGACACCCGCCCCAACCGCGTCCTCAACCCCCTGCGCCAAGCCGACCGCTACGACCCCGACGGCACCTACGTCCGCACTTGGCTCCCCGAACTGGCCCACCTCGACGGCCCCACCATCCACCGCCCCTGGCGCGCCGAGATCCCCCACTCCGCCTATCCCCCACCGCTACTCGACGTCGCGGGCATGTGACCTGCGCGGACTCCACTCGCCCCGCCGATGTCGGTGTGCCTTGCTAGTTTTCGCTCGTTCGACCCACCGCACGAGCTCAGCGAGGATCCATGACGACCGCCGAAACCACCTACCTGGAACTGTCCGACGACACCGGTTCCTCGCACAAGTTCTACGAGGTGATCGTCACCGGCACCCAGGTGAACATTCGCTTCGGCCGGATCGGCGAACAGGGTCAGTCCAAGGCGAGCTCGTTCGCCACCGCGGAGAAGGCGAAGTCGGCCGCGCAGAAGAAGATCGGCGAGAAGGTTCGCAAGGGCTACGCGCCCGCCGTCATGGGCGCGCGCGAGCGTCGCTCGGTGACCCGCCGCGTGATCACCAGCCAGCGTTCCACCGCCAAGAGCGCTCCGGTCCTGTGGCGCTTCGACTCCGGCGCCGCCGCGTTCGGCATCTTCGTCGACGAGCAGCGCTGCTGGGTCGGCAACGAGAACGGCGAGGTCTACACCCTCACCCCCGACGGCGTCGTGACCAACCGCTACCAGCTCCCCGACGGCGTGAAATGCCTGGTGGCCGATGACTTCTGGATCTACGCGGGCTGCGACGACGGCCGCGTCTACGACCTGTCGGGCAAGGTCCCGCGCGCCGCCTACGACGTCTCGGCCACCGACGTCTACTGGCTCGACATCCACGACGGCATCCTCGCCGCCTCCGACGCCGCGGGCGGCCTGACCGTGATCGACCACGAAGAGGAATCCCTCTGGTCGGCGCGCAGTACCGGCAACTCCGGCTGGATGGTCCGCCTCGACCCCACCGGCGTCTACCACGGCCACAGCGCGGGCGTCACCAAGTACACCTTGGAAACCGGTGCCACCCAATGGCATTCGCCTACCCGGGGCTCGGTCCTGTTCGGCTGGCAGGAGACCTCCGACGTCTACGCGGGCACCTCGGCCAACCGCGTCGAGGAGATCACCAAGCAGGGCGTCACCACCCGCGCCTACCAGTGCGACGCCGCCGTCTTCTCCTGCGCCGCCTCCCCCGACGGCCGCTACGTCTTCGCCGGCGACTCGCACTCCTCGGTCTACTGCTTCGACGCCACCGGCACCCGCCGGTGGAAGCTGGCGACCGGCTGCGGCTCGGCCTACTCCATGCAGTACCACGACGACAAGCTGTACCTGGTCACCACGTCCGGGGCGCTGGCCTGCCTCGACGTGAGCGAGTCCGCCGTCCGCGACGCCGACCAGGGGGTGCTCCCCAGCACCGTCTCGGTCAAGGCCCCCGAGATCTCCGCCGTCCCCGCCTCCAGCACCCTCGAGGTCACCACCGACGCCGGCACCGGCATCGTCGTCGAATGCGTCGAACACGGCGGCTCCCTGCGCGTCCACGTCGTCAGCCCCGGCTACGAACGCGGCTGGAACGTCCAGTTCCCCCGCGACATCCGCCAGGCGGGCACCCGCTACGTCGTCGACGCCGTCACCGAATCCGCCCGCGGCGGCTTCTACCGCGTCCGCGGCGACATCCGCCGCCTGAGCTGACCGGCAGGCCGGCCGAACGCCGCTCCCTCGATGACCGGATTCCTTGTCTGACATGAAGTATCTTGTCAGACAAGGCATTACGCCCTAATGCCACGGACCGCATCGGGGGGATCATGTCCGACATCAGCAGGCATCGCCGCGCCCACTGGGCGGAGCAGCAGCTCGCCGCGCATCCGCAGCTCACCGCATCGCAACGTCGCTTCCTCTCCGCCATCCTGATCGAACCGCGATGGCATCTCTTGCTCGACACGACACCGCCCACGCCGGACCGGGCGGCGGCATTCGCGATCGGCCGGTCCGGAGTGTTCGCGCTGGTCTTCACCGATACGGTGCCGGCCGACCAGGTCGTTCGCGGAATCCGCCGCACCGCCGAGGAGATGTTCGCGAACTTGCTGTTCGACCGTGCGCAGTTCGTCCCCCACACCCTCGAACTGGTGCTGCTCATGCGACGGCGGGTGCCCACGGAGGCACACGATCCTTTCCTCACCGCCGATGAAGCCACGATCCGTGACACCCTGCTGACGCGTGAACGATTGCTGTCGCCGAGTCGGGCCGCGACCATCGCGGCCACAGTCGCCACCCGGGTGGGCGCGAGCTTCACCTCGATCAGCACCGACGACGCACCGACACCGGAAACCGTCGCCACGGATGGCTTGTTCGACAGCGCGGATCTGGACAACGACACCCGGTCCGCCTCTCTGACCCGGCCGGATCGCGAGTGGATCACCGTCCTCGACCCCGAACAGCTCGCCCTCGTCCACGCCAATTTCACCGGGCCCGCGCGGTTCAGCGGCCCGGCGGGCACGGGTAAATCCGTGGTGGCGCTGCACCGCATGGCCCATTTCGCCAAGCGGAACCCAGGTCGGCTGCTGTTCACGAGCTTCGTCCGCACGCTGCCCACTTATCACCGGTCCGGGTTCGCGCGGATCGCACCGACCGTGGTCGACCGCACCGAGTTCATCGGCCTGCACGCGTGGGCGACCGGATTCCTCAAATCCCGCAAGGTCACCTTCCACCTCGACGTCGACGCGGCCGACGACGCCATGGCCCGAACGTGGATGGGTGTCCGTCACCGGCTCGACGGCTACGCGGGGACCGATTTCACCTACTGGGAAGAGGAGATCAAACGAGTCATCAAGGGTCGCGGCCTGACCACGCTCGACGAATACCGCGCCATCGAACGATCCGGTCGCGACGGGTTGCGCCTCACCGGCCGCCAACGGGAATACGTCTGGGACAACCTGTTTCTGCCCTATCAGCAAAGACTGGCGGACAAACAGACCCACGACTTCAACGACGTCATCGCGCTGGCCACCGATGAACTCCGGCAGAGCCCGTTCGACGACGACGAGCGCTACTCGATGGTGGTCGTCGACGAGGTGCAGGACTGCACGCTGATGGAGCTCCGGTTGGTCCACCGCATCGCCGGAGGCACAGACACCGACCAGCTCCTCCTGGTCGGCGACGGACAGCAGCAGGTCTATCCAGGTGGTTGGCGGCTCTCCGATGCCGGGATCCCGCTGGCAGGTGGCCGCGGCCGGGTGCTGCGCACGAACTACCGGAATCGTGCCGCCGTGCTGGATCTGGCCAAGAAGCTCGAGGCGGGCAATACGGTCGACGACCTGGACGGCGGGCGCGGATTCGTCCTGCGCGACAGCGACGGGACGCTGCCCGACGGCGCGGCCGTGAAAGTCCGTCTACGCCGCGACGAACTCGATGCCGCCTTCCTGCACGCCGTCCGAGACTGTGGTGTCCCCACGGGCGAGATCGCCGTGATCGTGGACACGCACCGGGATGCCAAGCACTGTCGCGACCTTCTCCACGCGGCCGGCCTGCCGACGATGGCGCTCGACGACTACAACGGCACTCAGCTCGCCGAGATCAAGATCGGCACCGTGCACCGCGCCAAGGGCATGGACTTCGCCGCCGTCTTCCACATCACCACCGAACCGGCGACCTTCGCGACCGTCCGGGGCGCCACCCGTGATCGGGCGGAACTCGCCGCACGGCAGAAGCTCGTGGCCGTCACCCGAGCACGCGACTACGCGTGGCTGGCCTACATCACCGATCAGTGACCTGGTGTGGGGGCGGGCGACACACCCCGTCGCCGACCCCGACTACCCGTCATGGTCGGTTCGTGCCCCACGGATCGGCCCGTGGGGCTGAGTCCGAATCACCCGGTACGGACCTCGTCCTCGTTCAGAAACTCTTGTGCGGCACCCCGACCGTGAGCCCACCGTCGACCACGAATTCCGCACCGGTCGAATACGACGACTCGTCCGACGCGAGATACGCGACCAACGCCGACACCTCGTCCGGCTCGGCCGCCCGCTTCACCGGAATCTGCAGGAAGTCCGCCGGAATCCCCTCGGTCATCGGCGTGCTGATCAGCCCGGGATGCACCGAGTTCACCCGGATTCCCTGCGCCGCCAGCTCCAGAGCCGCCGACTTGGTGAGTCCGCGCACCGCGAACTTCGTCGCCGTGTACCCGTGCAGACCCGGGCTGCCGCGCATCCCCTCGACCGAGGAGATGTTCACGATCGACCCGCCGCTCGTCATCGCGGGCACCGCGGCCTGCATCCCGAGGAACGTCCCGGTCAGGTTGATGTCGATGATCCGCTGCCACTCCTCCAGCGCGAAGTCGACCAGCAGATTCCCGTTGACGATCCCCGCGTTGTTCACCAGCACGTGCAGTCCGCCGAAGGTCTCGACCGCCGCCGCGACGACCGCGGCCCACTGCTCGGGTTCGCGCACATCCAGGTGCCGGTAGATCGCGGCATCGCCGAGCTCCTTGGCGACGACGGCGCCTTCGTCGTCGAGCACGTCACCGAGCACCACCGACGCGCCCTCGGCGACGAACCGGCGCGCGTGCGCCGCGCCCATCCCCCGCGCTCCGCCGCTGATCACCGCGACTTTGCCGGCCAACCGTCCCATGTCCACATTCCTCTCACCAGAACTGAGCCACTCTCACCGTAGGAGCGTGGACCCGTTCCGCGTGGGGATATGCCTAAATGAAAGGTGAGTCGATCCGACGAAATACCGACACGGCCCGCTCGCCGCACCGGGTTTCAGCCCTGGCCGATGCGCCACTACGCCCCTGCGGCCGGATGATTCGCCGTGATCAGCAGGTGAGGTTGGCCGCGCCGTACGAGGAGAACGACACGTGCACGTGGTCGTAGTGGTTCTGGGTCGGGCTGCCCCGGTCCTCCATGTAGGACCAGCCGCCGCCGTCGTTGTAGCGCTGCTGCCAGATCACATAGGTGACGCCGAAGCGCGCCTTGTTGGCCAGCACGAACGCGGCGATCGCGTCACCCTGCGCGGGGTTGGAGGTCATGATGTCGAGCGCGAGACCCGCGCCGTGGTCACCGTCGAATCGCCCGTTGGCGCCGCCGATGTCGTCGAGCCCGAACATCTTCTGCACCATGTGGCTGACCTGCGCGACGTGGGGCTGGGTGCCCTTCCACTCCGTCGAGCACAGGTACTTCAGCTTCGAGGCCGACAGCGTCGCCGACTCGTCGTCCGCCGCGACCGGCGCCGGCGCGATGGTCGGTTCGTCGTGGGTCAGCGCGGGCAGGACGTCGACCTCGACCGCGGACGGCGTGTGCGGCACGACGGCCGCGACCTGCTGTACTTCGGTTCCACCCGGCCGGAACGCCATCCAGAGCATGCCGGGAACCGTTGCTGCGAGGCTGCACACAGCCAACGACATGCGCCCCGTCGGAGGAGCGGGGGTGCGATGTTGACCAGGCACTTTATCAATCACCAGCTACTGTCGAGAACAAGGTCACTGCCAGATTACGAAATGGTCGCGAAAAAGTCACGCTCGTGCGACGGGTTGCGCACGATCGGACCAGTATCCCTCACCGATCGCGATCATGCGGCCCTTACGTCCCCGCGGAGTACGCTCATTTTCATCCGCGTCGGTGAGACGACCTGGAGGTCGGCGATGGACGTACTTCTCGGAATCGGCACGCGCAAGGGATTGTTCCTGGCCCGCAGCTCGGACGACCGGGCGAGCTGGACGGTGAGCCCGCCCCAATTCCCGGTCGCCGATGTGAAAGCCCTGGCCATCGACACCCGCCGCACGCCACCACGTCTGCTCGCGGGTGTCCTCAACAGCCACTTCGGCCCGACGCTGGTCTCCAGCGACGACCTCGGCGCGACCTGGACCGAACCCGACGACGCCCCACTGGCCTTCCCCGCCGACACCGACGCCGCACTCGAGGGTGTCTGGCAGATCGCACCCGCCACCGCCGCCGAACCCGAGGTGGTCTACGCGGGCGTCGAACCGTCGGCGCTGTTCCGTTCCACCGACGGCGGAAGGACTTTCACGCTGGTCAGAGGCCTGTGGGACCATCCCCACCGGCCGCAGTGGGCGCCGGGCGGCGGCGGTCTCGCACTGCACACCGTCCTTCCCCACCCCACCGACACCCAGCGCCTGGCCGTGGCCATGTCGACCGGCGGCGTCTACCAGACCGCCGACGGCGGCGCCTCCTGGACACCGACCAACAAGGGCGTCACCGCCGACTTCATGCCCGGCGAGCTGCCCGAATGGGGCCAGTGCGTGCACAAGGTCGCCCGCGACGCCGAAACCCCCAGCACCCTCTACCTCCAGAACCACGGCGGCGTCTTCCGCAGCACCGACGACGGCACCACCTGGCAGTCCATCGACGCCGACCTCCCCCCGTCGAACTTCGGCTTCCCCATCGTCGCCCACCCCCGCCGCCCCGGCGTCATCTACACCTTCCCCCTCGTCGCCGACATGGACCGCTTCCGCTTCCCACCCGACGCCACCTGCGCGGTCTACCGCAGCGACGACGCGGGCCGCACCTGGACCGCGACAACGAACGGCCTACCGACGGTGCCCTTCTGGGCCTCCGTCCTGCGCGACGCCATGACCACCGACGACGCCGACCCCACCGGCATCTACTTCGGCACCCGCAACGGCGAGGTCTACTGCAGCCCCGACGAAGGCGACCACTGGCACCTCGTCGCCGACAAACTCCCCGACGTCCTCTGCGTCCGCGCCGCCGTCATCGGCTGACCCATGGCCCGCGTCCTGCTCCCCTCCGCCCTGCGCCCCTACGCGAACGGCGCGCGCGAACTCGACATCGACGGCCCCACCCTCGGCCACGTCCTCGACACCCTCCGCGACCGGTCCCCCGCCCTGGAACGCCGCCTCCGCGACGAACGCGGCACCCTGCGCCGCTACGTCAACTTCTACATCGACGGCGACGAATGCCGCACCTTGCACGGCGTGGACACCCCACTGACCACCACCACCGAACTGATGATCATCCCCGCCGTCGCCGGCGGCTGACCCTCACAACCCGTACTTGCGCACGAACTCCTCGGTGAGATCCACCGAGGGAACCCCCTGATCCACACCCCGCGTCTCGATCGTCGTCTCTTCGATGAGCTCCGAAGGCTCCGGCGGAAGTTCCCGCCACCTCGCCCGCGGATCATGCTGCTCGGACATCTCAGCTCCCCTCGTCCCCCTCCAGAGTAAACGGAAGTGGTTACCGCCGTCGGCCGTCGAGACGCGCGGGCTTGGTAGCCCGCGACTACGCTACTTCCCTGCCGGAGACACATCGGTCACTGACAAGGGGAGTTCAGTTCCATGGGGGATCTACACAGCACCACGCCGGACGACCGCCCAACCGCGACGCTCCCCACCCTGGAGCGTCCACTCGGCCGCCTGCCCCGCACCCGCGCGACAGCCGCCGCGACCGGCACCGGCCTGCTGATCGGCGGTGTCCTCCTCGCCCTCTACAGCTGGTTCGGCGCCACCACACGCCCCGTGAGCACGACGCTGGCCCAGTCCGCGCAGTTCGCCGCCGTCGCCGGCGTGCTCGGCACCGTCGTGCTCGCGATCGTCGTCGCCGCGTGGTTCACCGGACGGCGACGCAGGATCGATCTGTGGAACAGCCAGCACGCCTGGGAACTTCGCGCCAGCGGTGCGGTCGTGCTGGTGCTCTTGATCCTCGTCGGCATGTCCTGGAGTCGGCATCTGCCCAGCAGCTTCTCGGAGATCCGCGCGGACTATCCCTACTTCGACCAACTCCCCACGGCAGTCGGCGCGATCGCGCTCGTGGGCGTAGGCGCGATTCTCGCCCTGCTGCTCACGATTCACATGGGTCTGGCCAGAACCGTCAGCCGCCGCATTCTCTCGATCGCCGTCACCGCCGGGTTGGCGGTATCGACCGCCGTCGCAGTCACCGCCGTACGCGCGGGCGACGACAGCGCCAACATCGACCACCTGACGGTCGCCGAGGCTCCGATCGCCCCGGTTCCCGGCCGGATCACGGCCGAGGCGTATCGCCTCCAACTGCCCCCGACCAACGAACGACGGGAGTCCACTGGCCGCCAAGTACTCGCGGCGGGAACGGGATTCGTCGTCGTGAGCATCGACGGCGTGCGCGCCTACGACGGCGCGACCGGCGGACCACGCTGGCACTATCTGCGCCGACCGCAGTCCGGCCATCGCGTCATGTGGCCCGATTCGGGCGCCGCGTTCACGACGGCCGACCGCTCGGTCCTGATCACCCGCTGGTTCGCCGAAGACACCACGACACGTATCGCTTTCGACGCCGTGACCGGCCGGCTCCTCTGGACCTCCGCAGACCACAACGACTACACGGCCGACTATCCCGACGTTGCCCGCAGGGTGATCAGTGCAACCACCGCCACCGACCTCCTGGTCGAAACCGACGACGCAGTCACGGGATACGACGCCCGCACCGCCGCCCGGCGCTGGACGGTCGCTCTCCCCACCGCCGGCTGCACCCCGGACCAGGGGAAGACGCTGGCGTCGGACCGAGCCGTGTACCGGCTGTACCGCTGCGGTGAATCGACCCGTCGTCTCTTCGCGATCGACACCACCACAGGCACGCTGGTCGGATCCCGCGATATCTCCACCCGCAACAGTCCCTCGGCCTCACTGCTCGAGAACACGTTGCGAATCAGCTGGTACCAGCACGAGGACCAGGGCAATTACTACCTACTCGTCGACCGCGCCGACCGAATATCGACTGCCCCGATCCGTACCGCAGGCAGCCCCTTCGCCGCCGACCCCAACGGTCCGGAGGTGCTGGTCGCGATGCCGGAGCCCGAAGGCCCACAGCACAGCAAATACGCCGGGATGACGACAACCGACAGCATCGACCTCCGACGGATACCCGGCATGACACCGGGATACGAAGGCATCGACGGCGACTACTTCTACTTTCTCGCCGACGAATTCGTCGATCTGAACTTCGGTGGCTCCACCCACGAACTGTCGATCCGGGACCGCCGAACCCTGCTTCCCACCAGCACGATTCCCATCACCAACCCCTGCCGCCCCGGCCTCGCCCAGCCCACGCTGATGCGCGCCTCGTCAGCCGTCCTGGTCGTGTGCCAGAACAACGAGGCGATCGGCGACGCCACCCTCGACATCATCGGCTTCCGATAACAGTCCAGCCCCGACGCCGACGCACCCTCCCATATCCGACAGTGATCCTCGCCGCCGAAGAAGCGGCGGCGATCACCCACAGCTATCGTGTAATCGCCACTGCCACAACACCATCGAAGGAGCCCGACGGTGCCGGACCGCCTCGACAAGCTGACCGCGACCCTCGGAGCCCCTCCCCCGGCGGAGTTCGCGACCCTCGACGTCGACGACCTCACCCGCCTCCACGGTCTCACCGAATCGGCACTGGCCGCCCGCAAGGCCGCCATGGACGACGCCCTCGGCGCGGGAATGCACCTGATCCCCCGTCTGGCCCGCCCGGCCGTCCGAAAGGTCCTAGGACTATGAGCAGCATCCGGCACACCATGGCCGAGATCGCGAAACTGGCCCGCGTCCTCGACGTCGACCGGGCCGAACTGGATTTCCTGACAACCCAATCCCCTTCGGCGATCAAGGCTTTCCGCGACCAGGTCAGCGACGAGATGTCCGGCCGCGACGTCCTGCGCATGCAACGCGTCGCCGCCGCGGTGAAACTGGTCCCCAAACCGATCGCCGCACTGGTCGCCGAAAAGGCACTCGGCCCAGCCCTGGCCGCCGCGGTCGCCGGCGCGGTCGAACCGGCCCGCGCGGTGGGGATCGCCGAATCCCTGTCCCCCAAGTTCCTCGCCGACGCCACCGTCCTGCTCGACCCGAAACGCGCCGCCGAAGTCATCGCCCGCGTCCCCGACACCATGGCCGCCGAGGTGGCCAAGGAACTGATCGCCCGCGGCGACTACCTCACCATGGGCCGCCTCGCCGGCGCCATGCCCGACTCCATCCTCTGGGCCGCCCTCCCCCAAGCCACCGACAGCGACATCCTCCAGGTCGGCCTCCACCTGGAAGACAGCTCCCAGGCCGAACGCCTGCTGAACATGGTCACCGACCGCGTCCCCGGCATGGTCACCACCATGTACGCCGAGGAGAAATGGGCCGACGCCATCTCCCTCCTCGACATCATCGGCCCCGAGGAACGCGCCCGCATGGCCGACATCGTCGCCGAACAAGACGACGAAATCCTCGACGGCCTCCTGACCGCCGTCACCGACCTCGACGCCTGGGACGCCCTGCTCCCCGTCGCCGCAGGCATGGCCATCACCGGCCTGCAACGCCTGGCCCAGCGCCCGGTCATGCACGACCCCGCCACCCTGACCCGAGTCTCCGACATCTCCCTCGCCCAGGGCCTCTGGCTGGACCTGCTCCCCCTGGTCCCCCACCTCGACCCCACCCAACAGCGCTGTATCGCGAACCGCGTTCTCGCCGAAGACGACACCTCCCTCCGCGACCTGATCATCCTGGCCAGCCCCGAAGCCCCCACCATGCTGCCCTTGGCACTGATCGTCGAAGGCGAACCCCGAACCCGCGTCCTCACCCTCCTCGACGGCATGGCCGAACTCGGCACCCTCGTCGACCTCCTCGGCGGCGGCGACCACACCGCCTGGGCAACCCTCGTCGCCATCACCAGCGAACTCCCGGACCGCATGCGCAAACTCCTGGTCGTCCAGGCCCGCGCCTGCGGCCTCGGCGAAGTCGCCGCGGCGCTGTCGAGCGAAGCCTGAACAGAACTGGTCTGTCGGCCACGCGTTCCGAACTGTGGACTCACACCGCTCCCTCACCAGCCGTCCAGCCCGTTCCTTGTCACCTCCTTCACCACCACCGATCCCACAAGCTACGTTGCGACAGCGTTGATATCGCGGTAACGACAGTGACAAGGCAGTTACAGCCGCTCGGCCTGAACCGTCGCCGGTTCGTCGATGTGAATAAGGTCGGGCGCATCCCTGATGGCGGTGGCTGGCGCGCTCACGGCCGCACCTCCGCCCAAGCCACGACGGCCGAAGCCGCCACAAGGCGCGGGGCGAAATCCGGATACGTCTAGAAGTAAGTGGCTTCATGGACCGAGCACGAGCGCGCTTCCACGCGCACGGCATTCACTACCTCGACCGGAGACTCACCGACACCAGCTCCTACTACCGAGCCGCCGACTTCGCCGCGGATTCGACCTGTACCTGCCACGAACCACGCTCAACCGGCTCCACGAGGACCGGGAACAGCGGCTAGAGTCAGACACTATGACCAGCTCTGGGGGAGATGGCCGCGCGCTGTCAGTGGTGCCGGACCAAGTTCGTGAGGTCGGCAACTTCGTCTATGGCCTTGCCGAAACGCTGCGACAGGCACTGGAGTCAGCCGCGCGCGAGGTTGACGACGTGACGGAGGGCAGCTGGACAGGTGGCGCGTCTGTCACCTTCGCGGCCGGCTGGGCTGAGTGCCGCACCGGCGGCATCGAGATCATGACCGCATTGACCGGCATGGCCGAGAAGCTCGGCGTCACCGCCGACACCTATGCACGCCGCGACGAAAGCAATGCGGACGCCGTCGCTGCGGTCACACTCGATCTACCGGGGCTGTAATGGCGGAGTTCACAGTAGATCTCGACCGGCTGGACAACCTCGTCACCAAGCTCGCCGGGTTGTCCGGCTTCGTCGGCGATCACCTCGACGACATCGACGACAAGGTCGCCGGGCTGCTCGGAACCGGCTGGGAATCCGTCGCTGCGGCGGCCTACCAGACCGCGCATCAACGGTGGGCAGCCGGAGCACGCGATTTCGCAGACGGCATCCGAACGATGAGTGACGCGGCCAAAGCTGCACACGGGCACTACGGGACCGCTCAGTCGTCCAACTCGAGGATGTTCCGTGGTTGCTGACACAGCACTGTCCTCGGCAGCGCGGCGATCGCTCGGGCAAGGCTGATGGCGCCCGGGCTCGCGATCAGATCCGACGTCTACTACGCCGCCGCGCAGAAACTCAGTACGCTGTCGACCGAAATCGGCACTGCGGTCACCCGCGATCTCGCTCCGGCTCTGACCACTACGACCGGCATGGTGGGCACCTATCTGACCGCTGTGCCGTGGGCGACCGCGTATCTGCTGCACGCCAGCGAGATTCGGACTTTCCTTCAGACCTACGCCGACGCGATGCGTCATTACAGCGACATCATCAATGCCGCAGGCTACAACTGGGACACGGCGGAGTACAAAGCGGATTCGAACCCGAACAAGGGCGTTGCGCCGGGCCGTCCAGCCCGGGCACCGCTGTCATCCATCGCAGGTGCGGGGTTCCCTGACATTCCCTGCGCAACAGGCGACAACGGCCCTGGCGTAGTGATCAATTCCACCGGAGTCAGTTCCTCTGGGTGGACCGGGGTACCCAACGCGCGCGCTGATGCTCTCGACACCGCAGCCTCTGGGTGGGAGACCTTCTCGAACAGCCAGGAACTGAACAGCGCGGCGGCAACCCTGCAGGCGGTACACGATTCGTTTGCCGTAGTCCAGGCCGAGGAAGTCCCTGATCTGCAAATGGGCTTGGTCGCCTTGCGCGCCGCTGCACAACAGATTTCCACCGTCGCTGCGGCGCTGGCCGATGCAACACGCACCCACCACATCAATCTCGTCGCCGCCCGCCAGAAGCTCGCTACAGTTGCTACAACCACAGCATTCCCGGCTCATCCCGACGCCCATGTGGCCACAGCGATCGGTACCACCTCGATGACGATCACGGTCGATGCCGACCTGATCGAGCCTGATATCGGAATCGCTCGCAGCGCACTGTCCACCGCGTTGAGCAGTACTGACCTCTACAACCAATTGTCGGTAGTCGGATCCAACCGCGGACTACCTGGTTGTGACGCTCTCACTGGTCTGCGTGACCTCCAGGCGATCCAAGCGCTGGCAATGATCGTCGAGTCCGGCAACGAGCACGACAACGCGGCCATCGTCGATGACCTCACGAACCTGTCCACGTGGACTACCCCGGCACCGACGCTGACTCTCGGCGACCCCAGCGCACTGGATGCCTGGGGGCCGCAGATGAAAGCCTGGGCCATCTGGTCGGTCCAGTACGGGCACGAAGCGGGCGTCGATCCGCGCATGGTCCTGGCCATGGCTCTGCAAGAGGGGGCGCCGCTGCGATCCGGCTACGCCAATGGGAACGACTTCCACGCCGCGACTCATGGCAAGCCTGAGAACTACCACCCGGACTCGGACAAAGGAATTCTCGCCGGATACGCCTGGGACAAAGCACGAAGGTGGGCAACACCAATCGGCATCGACAAGAACGACGCCGGAAACTCCATCGGCCTGACCAATCAAAAACCAGGCCCATTCAACGAAGTAAAGGACAAATACCCGACACAATTCGAAGGGCAGGAATGGGCAGACTTGACAACAAGCGACGAGCTGGGAATCAAGGCCGCCGCCTACAATCTCCGGATGTTGCAGGACGCAGCGATGGAGAATACAACCGACGAGGTACGCGCCAGTACACCACTGAACCAATTTCTCGGTTCGGGATACAATGCCGGCGGCATGGAGGAACGCACCATAGATGTCGCCACGGGCCGCGGAACATTTAGCGACGGTGAAACCGAGCACGGTCAGAGCACACTTGAAGTGTTCAAGGCGGCAGACAACATTTTGCGGGGATCGGGAGCATACTATTGATAATCCAGTGGTTGAAGCGTCATACTCGGCGCCGCTGGGCAGTTCGAATTGTTATGCTAGCGGTAGTGACCGGGCTGGGCATCTACGGCTACAACCGATGGGACGAGTGGCGCTATAGCCCGAGCGAGGCCCGGCGTATCGTGGAAAATGCTGTCGCAACCGGATTCAATAGGGTAGATGTGACCGATGTGTCGAGCGGAAACGGTCCGCCCGGCGCAAAAGCATATTTCCTAGGAGCACCCCCCTTACCATCAGATGTCGCAGCTTTGATCACTATTCCTGGCCATCCGCTGCACAACCTCGATCCGCCGTACGTTTCGACCCCGAAGCAGCTTCCAAACGATTACACTATTCTCGCGAGATCCGCACAGGAGGGCCAGTGCGAGGCATCAGTTACCGCGGATCGCAATCCTCGCAACATAGCCTCGCCTTGGGGAAGGCAGAAGCATCCCAGGGAGATACTGTCGCCAGATCAATTGGAGTCGGTACGGAGAGGCGACTTGGTCCTCATCATCGTTTCGATCTACAACTGCAGGTAGGGCCAAGGATATCTGGGTCCAGCACGGAGGCGACGAGCCGTCAGTCACTCACCCTCGACGGGACCTGTTGAGCGGTCCCAGATGACGAGACCCGCCCGGTAGTAGAGCAAGGGACCGGCTTCCCCGTCGAGAACGGCCACCCCAGATCCAGCGGACAGCACCGAGCGACGTGACAAATCCGATCACGTGTGGCCGGGTCCGTCTTCGCTGGTCTGCCCCCGCCGACGACATGCTCACCGCAGGAACGGCCGGTGCCACTCCACGTCCAGCCCCCTGGGTCCAAGGACAGAGCTTTGCGCAACCCGAAGCCGTCCCCGGATTCCTGCGCTCGATCGAAGTAGCCAGCGTCGACCGAACCAGCATCTCCGACACCGACCTCGCTATCCAGGGCCGCCGGATCTGCAACCAGAAATACAGCGGGCGTGGCGATCTCAGCAGCGCGATGCTACCGCACACCCGCGCGGACGGCTTTCATTCCTCACAGTCGAGAGCAGGGACAACGCGGCTGCCCAACGGGGCAGGCACAATGTCGAGAAGGTCGGCGCGATGTACGGCGCGGCGTTCGCGGTTTGGAGGTAGTCGCCCGAGCGAGCATCAAATATCCGTGTTCACCGGCAGCCGAGTTCGCGGGAAACCTCGCGGACGTTGCGCCGTGAACGTGCAGGGACCACAGTCGAGGTCCGAACGCCCTGTGGAACTCGGGATCGTGCGCCGAGAACACTATGAGCTCCTGTCGGGTTCGGTTGCTGAGTCGTCGCCAACAGATCAGTGCTGCAAACCTCCGATCCGACCTGTCCGGCGCGGCACAGAATTGGGATGAGATCCGCATCCGATCGCTCGCGAAGCGCCACGGCTACGACCTTGCCAAGACCATCGTGTTCGCCGCTCGAACGGCCGACCCTCTCACCGGACTCATCACCATCGTCCGGCGAATCAACGCCGAAGCGGTCTTTGTACCTCATCGGCGCCATCTCGGCGCCGAGATGCCACCCACGCTGGTCAGAACCTGCGACGTGATCACAGTCAACGACGAAAGCACCTATGCAAGGCCGTATTTCGCAGTCCAGGACCGTATGTTCGCACCATGATCCGCGAGAAGTCCGGCGACCTCCTCGCCTCCGATGCCGAAGTAATGGTCAACGCAGTCAACACCGTCGGCGTGATGGGCAAGGGGCAGACCTCTCCAGACATGTTCCGGGAGTATGCAAAAGCTGCGCGGGCCGGCGACCTCCAGATCGGCCGAAAACTCGTGTGCCAGACCGGCGCGACCGGGCCGCGGCTCGTAATCAACTTCCCGACGAAGCGGCACTGGCACCCGGCCAGTCGCTTCATAGAGCGTACGACATACGGGAGTACGGTTGGTGTAGCATCTCGGTGCGCTCAGGTGTCCACATACAGGGAGCTGAATTTATTTCTAGGCTGCCCGCACGGCGAATCGCCCAAACATCGCCGGATTCCAAGAAGTATACGATCATGTCGTCGAAGGTAGCCGCAAGTAGTTGGGTCGCGATGAACAAAATGTCGGTGACTTGAGCATCGAGTCTTTCGGTCTTATCCAGTCTCAAAAAGATCGATACTGTCGGCTTGAATCCGAATTCCTCCTCTATAGGGTCTCCCCACGCTGGAGATCGGGCGGTGCTTACGCGAATATACAACCCACGTCGAACCGAAACACCATTGATCAGGCTGGTCGCAATTGCCTGACCAGAAATTTCGCCCGATAGGCAGATCGAGTTCACCAACGTGGCGATTTCTGACACGCTTCGGTCTGTTGCGACCGCCACCATGTATTCGAGTGCCATTTAGGGCAGTCTCCTAAATTGGGGGCGGCCCACCGGCAAGTGACTCTTACCTCTCTGCCGACACCGCACCTCCAGTGCGTGTTGGAGAAACGCCAGCAATGACTCTGCAAGCATCCTGACCTCAGGGTGACCTTCTTGATACGTAAATACGGCGGGGGAGTCAGGTTCGAATAAATATACCTTGCAACCTTGGTGATGGCCAAAGAAGAATCGGTTTTCGAGAGACAGCGACTCGCCGTCCCCGCTGGCGACATCGATCGCAGCTTCTCGAGCTTCCAGCGATCTGGGATAGAAGATGTCGGTGCCTTCGAAAAGTTTTCCGGCCCTCCTGCCCATTACCTGTAAGAATGCAAGATACTGGCCTGGTAGGCGAAATGAACCGGCACTGGAAGATACATCTTCTATTTCGCTGGCCGAACATCCCATGATCTCATCTTCTGACGCGACTCCAGAAGCCAACAATTCTCGACGCAGGTGCTTCATGTCATCGACATTACTGTCATTACTCACTGATCTGGGCAACCGTCTCCGCATCGGGCGGGTACGGCCGAGCACGCACTACCCACTCCCGCCGCAACTCCGGAATACACACCTGAATCTCGTCGAACTCCCACGTCTTCCGCCCGGACCAATCCATCCGCTCCGGCTGATCCTGAAGTCCTGCCGCATAGCCCAGGTACTCGTTCCACACCGCGTACGAGGTCGCCACCGTCACCTCCGTGGGCACATCGAGCTTCAACAACCACCGACCGTGCGCCCACTCATGATCACCGAGCAGCATGCTCGCCGAAGACCGAACAGCTCCACGCCGCCACCCCCGACCGGGCCAACACCACACCGGCGGCGACCCGACACAGTCGATCCCCCGCCGCCCCATCTCCGCCGTCATGGCGGCGTACGCACCACGCCAATTGCCGACCACCAGATCCCAGTCGGCGCGATAGGCACCGGTGTGACGCAATGCCGTCACCACTTCCGGAGCCTGCAACGTCCAAAGCCTCACCCACCCGACCATATGCCTGCGCACGACCCACCGGACACACCTGAACCCGGCCAGTCGCATCAGCAAGCCATCGATGCGGTACACCCGCCTTCGACGAAGGGCACATCATTCGACTCCCATCGTCGCGATCTTTCAACTATGTTGGGAGACAACGGGTTAGCTTCGGCAACGAACGCCCTGACCAGGGTTCGAGGGGGAAACCATGGCCAATATCCGACGTGAGCGCCGCCTGCGAGCGGCCGAAAAGGCACTCGCCGAACAGGCACACCTGAGTTCGCCGGAGCGTCGCGTTCTCACGGGCATTCTCGCCACCGAGGGCTGGCACCTGCTTACCCGCCTGGGAACTCGTCGGCCCGGCCACCCCGCCGCCTTCGCGATCGGTCCCACCGGCGTGTTTGCGGTTGTGTTCGCCGCCACCACGCCCGATGCCTCCGAACTCGGCGATCTGCGCAAGCACGCCGAAGAACCACTCGTGCGGCTCACCGCCGCCGACTTCCGATTCGTCCCGCACATGGTCGAGATCGTCGTCGTGCTCCCCGGCCGAATTCGTGCCGAATCCGATGGCCGCGTCCACGTCGTCGACGAAGCCGGCTTGCTCGACACCCTGATCCGGCGCGAACGACGGTTCAAGCCGGTCCGCTCCGCCCAACTCGCGGCCTCGAGCGTCGACAAGTTCATCCGCCTGCACCTCGACCTACCGGCCACCGACGAGCCCACCGATCTCGCAGGCCTTTTCACCGAAACCGACCTCAATGACGCCGAGCGCGCTGCCGCCCTCGCCCGCCCGTTCAGCGATTGGATGACCTTCCTCGACCCAGCACAGCTCACACTGGTGCAGACCACCTTCACCGGTCCAGCTCGCATCAGCGGACCGGCCGGCACCGGTAAGTCCGTGGTGGCCTTGCACCGCATGGCCCACTGGGCCAAACGCCATCCGGGCCGCCTGCTGTTCACCACCTTCGTCAAGACCCTTCCCACGTTCCATGAACGCGGATTCGCCCGCTTGGCACCGAGGGCGGCGGATCGCGCGGTCTTCACTGGTTTGCACGCCTGGACCGTCAAGTTTCTCGGCGAGCGGGACGTGTCGTTCAATCTCGACGAGAAAGCTGTCGATGCCGCGCTCGCCGATGCCTGGCGCGGCGTTCGCGATACTTTGGACAAAGTCGAAGGCACCGACTTCGGCTATTGGCACGACGAGATCGACCGTGTCATCAAGGGCCGCGGCCTACCGAGCGTCGAAGCGTACAAGCAGGTGCTGCGCCGAGGCCGGGAGGGAATCAGCCTCCACGGAAAACGCCGCGAGTTCGTCTGGAAACACTGGTACGAGCCCTACCAGCGCGGCCTTGCGACCCGCGGCGCCCACGACTACAACGACCTCATCTCGCTCGCCGTCGAAGAGCTCCGTGCACGCCCACTCACCGAGCGCGAGAGTTTCGACCTGGTGGTCGTCGACGAAGTCCAGGACTTCACCCTCTGCCAACTCCAGCTCGTCTACGAAATTGCCGGCGCCAGAACGGATTCTCTGCTCCTGCTGGTCGGTGACGGCCAGCAAGAGGTCTACGCCGGGGGCTGCACACTCTCCGAGGCGGGCATTCCGCTGCTCGGCGGCCGCGGCCGTGTCCTGCGCACCAACTATCGCAACCGAGCCGCGATCCTCGACTACGCCCGACGCATCGAAGCCTCCGACACCGTCGACGACCTCGACGGCGGCACCGGCGTCGTGCTGCGCGACAGCGACTCCACCCTCCCCGACGGCGAAGTCGTCGAGGAGCACCTCACCCGCTACCAAGCAGAGTCAGCCCTGCCCAAGGCGATCCAGGCCGCGAACCTGACCGGCGCAGACGTCGCCGTGATCGTCCCGTACCGCAGCTACATCAGCCGCTACCTGACCATCCTCCGCCGCGCGGGCTTCCCCGCCATCCCCCTGGAACACTACGACGGTACCCAAACCACCGACATCAAAGTCGGTACCATCCACCGCGCTAAGGGCATGGACTTCACCGCCGTCTTCCTCCTCACCAAACAACCCCCCACCAACCTCACCGACCTCACCCCCGCCGCCCGCGACCAGGCCGAACTCCAAGCCCGCCAGCACCTGGTAGCCGCCAGCCGAGCCCGCGACTACCTGTGGGTGGGTTTGCTCACCGATTGAACGTCCCGCATTCTCCGCGCGGTGAAGCCATCACCTCACGAGGCCTTGTCGCGATGTCCGCCCGGGACCGACGAGACCTCCCGTGAGCGTCAAGGAGCCGTCAGTAGATCCAGGAACTCCGCATTGATGAACACCCGGTCGCGACCGATCTTCACGTCTCGAATCATCCCGGCTTCGGCCAGCCCGTTCAACCATCCCGTTGCGGTCGGCCGCGAAACACCACAGCGTTCCATCACTGTTGCGATGCGGCAGTACGGCTGTTCGAACAGCACCGCCTGAAACTCCGAATCGGATCCGCCCTTGCACACTGCCCTGGCCCGCTGCGCGAAGTTCTCCTGGAGCTGCCTGATGTTGTTGATCTTCGCCACGGTGGTCTCCGAAGTCTGCGTGACACCGGCGAGAATGTAGAGCAACCAGGACTCCCAGTCCCTCTCGGCGGTGACCGCACGCAGCCGCCGGTAGTACTGACGCTTGGTGTCGATGATGTAGCGCGACAAGTACAGCACCGGGAGCCGCAGCAATCCGGCTTCTACCAGCATCAGCACGTTCAAGATGCGTCCGGTCCGACCGTTGGCGTCGGAGAACGGGTGGATGGCCTCGAACTGGTAGTGCGCGGCAGCCATGATAATCAGCGGATCCACACCGTCTTCGGAGTGCACGAACCGCTCCCAGTCGGCCATTTTCGCAGCGATGACCTCCTGACCTTCCGGCGGACTGTAGATGACCTCGTTGGTCACCGGATTTCCGATACGGGTACCCGGCAGATCACGGAGCCTCATCTGCCGGTTCTTGATGATCCCGCACACCTCTACCGCGGTCGAGGCGGTGAGCCCGCGGGTCACTGTGTGGTCATAGCCGATGCGCAGCGCGTGTCGATACCGAAGAGTCTCCCTGGTCGCGGCGTCGGCGTTGGCATCGTCATCGACGTGCCGGAAAAGCGCATCCGTGGTGGTGACGATGTTCTCGATCGCCGAGCTGGCCTGCGCCTCCAGCAGCGGGATCGTGTTGATCAGCACCGTCGGGTTGGGCATGGCCATGGCCGCCTGGTCGAGCTGCGCCAGCGCCCTGTTTGCCGCAATCGCTGCTTTCAGCACAGGTCGAGTCTCGAGAACCTCGGGCTTCGGAACCGCCGGAAGGTCGTTGTACGGGACATCCGGACGCCAACTGGTCATCCACCCAATCTGCCCCAACTCCCGGGACATGTAAAGTTTTCTCGACTTTTTTTACATATCATGGCGATGTGTGAAGTTCTTTTGCACGTGTCAAGCTGCGAGGGGTTCCGGTGTGGGTGTGGCGGGTCGCCCGAAGGCCTTGACGAGGTCGAATTCCTGGCGCTTCTGGAGGCAGTAGTAGAGCTAGTGCCGCGTCGAGCAACGTCGGGTAGGTAATCCGGCCGCCGGATCTTCGCGCCGACCGCGAAGTCGCGGATAGGTCCGGCGTGCTGGTTACGCCAGCGGATGTAGTCACCGATCGCCGCGTCCTGCTCGGCGTGGCTGCGGTGGTCGGTCCCGTTCAACGCGAAGTACCGCAGCGCGGCGAACTCGCACTCGATACGGTTCAGCCACGACGAATACGTCGGCAAGAACACCAACTCGACATCGTTGCCCGCGCACCACGCCCGGACCTCGGCTCGCTTGTGGACCGAGTAGTTGTCGCAGATCAGATACAGTTTCTCGCCCGGCCAGCGAGCCCGCAACGACTTCAGAAACGACAGCAACTCCATCCATCGTTTCCGGTCCCGGATCCGGTAGTACAACTGGCCACTTGCCAGGTCCAGAGCACCGAACATGTGCCGGACACCCTGGGCGCGGTGGTAGGTCGCCCGCAACCGCTTGGGCCGACCAGCGGCGAACCAGCCACGGCCCGCTCGTGGGAGCAGATTCAACGGCCCGAACTCGTCCACGCAAATCACCCGCCCGTCTTCGGGCGGATTGTCGTAGAGGTCGAGCACCCGGCTCATCTTGGCGACGAATTCCGGGTCGTTGCTGGACTTCCACGTTTTGGTGGACTGCCACGACACCCCGCCAGCCTTCAGGATCACGCGCAGCGTCTCCCGGCTGACGTCGGCGATGCCGTTGCCCCGCAACACTTCCACCAGCTTCGACAGGCTCCACACACTGAACGGCCAGCCCAGATCACGGGGCAGCACCGGGCGATCTGAGTGATCCGATCACGTGTCGCTCGATCGGTCTTCGCCGGCCTGCCCCCGCTCCATTTTGGGTCGAGTGCCTCGAATCCATGGGCGTTGAAGTCGTGGATCACTTGCCGCACATAGGATTCCGACACCTGCATCAGCTTCGCGATCAGCCCGACCGGCTGATGCTGGGCCGAGGCCATCACCACCACGGCCCGCCGCATCCGGACCGGCACTGTGCTGCGCCGGGCGATCTGGGCGAGTTTGCGGCCTTCCTCCGGGGTTACCGCTCTGACGAACACATCCGGCTTGCGAGCCACCGGCACCACCTCCGTCAGGCAGCATCACCGGTCACCGGCCACGGATCAACCCACCACCTCGAGCCGTTACCGCATCAACCTTTCCAGACGCGGCACTAGCTATGTGCGGTGAACCACCAACGCAACGCTCAGCCGAATGACATACCCGATATCGAACACATATTCTATACCGGGCCGGGCTAGACAGCGTCCACCTGCCTCGAACGTTGACGGTCAAACCGCGGGCGGTCCACCCGAGGGCGATAACCAGGGCATCACACGACCAGACGCATCACACAGCTGCTCCTCGTCGAGTGTTGCCGAGCGTGTCGCCGCGTTCCGATACCCTCATCGCATGATCACAGGGGAACTGCGGAGCAAGATCGACCGGCTCTGGGATGCGTTCTGGTCGGGCGGTATCTCAAATCCGCTGGAGGTGATCGAGCAGATCACCTACCTGATGTTCCTCAAGCGCCTCGACGAGCTACAGACCGGCAAGGAACGCAAGGCCAACCGCAGTGGGCGGCCGATCGAAAACCCGATCTACGACGCCGACACCGACTCGCTGCGCTGGTCGAAATTCCAGGAGCTGGGGCCGGACCAGCTGCTGCGAACTGTCCGTGACGACGTGTTCCCCTGGTTGCGGCTGCTCGGTGGCGAGGAGTCGACTTATGGCGAGCACATGAAGGACGCCCGATTCACCATCCCGACGGCGAGCCTGCTCACCAAAGCCGTGGACATGCTCGACGAACTGCCGCTCGGCGACGGCGACGTCAAGGGCGATCTGTACGAGTACATGCTGTCCAAGATCGCCACCGCGGGCCAGAACGGCCAGTTCCGCACCCCGCGCCACATCATCGACCTCATGGTCGCGATGATGGCGCCAGGCCCCAACGATGAAATCTGCGATCCGGCATGCGGCACCGCCGGCTTCCTCGTCGGCGCCGCCGAGTACATCCAGCACACCCATCGCGACGCCCTGCTCGACTCCGCACAGCAGGATCACTTCCACCGCAGCATGTTCCACGGTTTCGACTTCGATTCCACCATGCTGCGCATCGCCAGCATGAACATGCTCATGCACCAGATCGAACACCCCGACATCCGCTACCGCGACTCCCTCGCCGAATCGGTCGCTGGCGAAGCCGGCCGCTACTCAATGATCCTCGCCAACCCGCCGTTCGCAGGCAGCCTCGACTTCGAAACCACCGCCAAGGACCTGCTTCAGGTGGTGAAGACGAAGAAGACCGAACTGCTCTTTCTCGCCCTGTTCCTGCGCCTGCTCAAGACCGGCGGCCGGGCGGCGGTCATCGTTCCCGACGGCGTGCTGTTCGGCTCCTCCAAAGCGCACAAGGATCTGCGCCAACTCCTCGTCGAAGAGCACGGCCTCGACGCCGTGGTCAAACTCCCCTCCGGCGTCTTCAAGCCGTACGCCGGTGTGTCGACAGCGATCCTGTTCTTCACCAAGGACGACGAGACCGACCAGGTGTGGTTCTACGATGTCACCGCCGACGGCTTCAGCCTCGACGACAAGCGCAATCCTCTGCTCGCCGATGAAAAACTCGGCGTGCGAGCAACTCTCGCCGCCGACGAGCACACCAAGAACAACCTCCCCGACGTCCTCGCCCGCTGGTCCCAGCGCACCACCACCGAACGCAAGCGCACCCGTACCGAACAGAGTTTCTGCGTACCCAAGACCGACATCGCCGCCCAGGACTACGACCTCAGCCTCAACCGGTACAAGGAGATCATCCATGAGGAAGTGGAGCATCGGCCGCCGCTGGAGATCATCGAAGAGTTGGAGTTGATCGAGGCAGAGATTCAACAGGGCATGTCGGTCCTGAAGGGAATGTTGGCATGAGCGCGCCACATCGGGTCCGGTTGGACGAAGTTGTCACGGAAGCGAAATCCGGGTTCGCATGTGGAGAGGAAGTGCAGAACGGCGTTTTCCAGATCCGCATGAACAATGTCACCAGGGATGGTCGACTGGATACAACGAAGAAGCGTCTCGTTCCGTCGAATCACAAGGGCATTCCCGGCACCTTACTGAAGGAAGGTGATGTCCTATTCAACGCAACCAATAGCCCCGACCTTGTCGGCAAGACCGTGATGGTCCGCAATCTCACCGAACCCACCGTGTTCAGCAACCACTTCCTTCGATTGCGAACCGACACCTCACGTCTCGATCCGAGTTACCTAACACGCTGGCTGAATGCAGAGTTCCAGCGCGGTACCTACAAATCGATGTGTCGACAGTGGGTGAACCAGGCAACTCTAGGCCGAGATGCCCTGCTCGGAACAGGTATTTCACTGCTAGATCTGGCCGAACAGCGGAGGATTGCAGAGGTGCTGGATCAGGTGGATGCGCTGCGGGAGAAGCGCCGGAAGTCCATCGCCCTCCTCGACGACCTCGCCCAATCCGTCTTCCTCGACATGTTTGGCAGCGCAGGATCAGAGTTCCGGTCGAGCACTGTTGAGGAACTCGCTGCAAATACCAAGAACTCCATCCGCACCGGACCTTTCGGAAGCCAGCTTCGCCACGAAGAATTCGTGGATGAAGGAATACCGGTTCTCGGTATCGACAACGCCGTTAATAACGAATTCAAATGGGCCAAGGCGCGGTACATCACAGATGCGAAGTACCGCCAACTCCAGCGCTATACCGTATTCCCCGGCGATGTGCTGATCACAATCATGGGAACCTGTGGCCGTTGCGCGATCGTACCAGACGACATCCCTACCGCGATTAACACTAAGCACCTTTGCTGCATCACACTTGATCAGCGCGCCTGTCTACCCGAATACCTTCACAGCTACTTTCTTCAGCACCCAGTCGCGCAACAATACCTTCGACAGACCGCGAAGGGTGCGATCATGTCCGGACTAAACATGGGCATTATCAAGTCTCTACCTGTCGCCCTCCCGCCTCTGCGATTGCAAGAAAGTTACGCACAGCGTACTCGGGAGATCCGAGAAGCACGGTCGACTGCGGAACGACATCTCCGCCAACTAGACGAACTCTTCACCTCCATCCAGTCCCGCGCCTTCCGCGGCGAACTCTGGCAAGATGACCTGAAAGATCTTTAAGGGGAGGACCTTTCGTGGCCGAGAGCAACTTCGACTTCCTGCAAGCCGAGTGGCCGGACCTGTTCACCGAGGCTGCGCGGGCGGAGCGGAGCGCGGTAGGCGATCCGCGAGTCGCGTGCTTCTTCGCACGGCGGGCGTTGGAGTTGGCGGTCAACTGGGTGTTCAAGGCCGATGACACGCTGCGGATGCCGTATCGCGATGACCTGAACGCCAAGCTCAAGGAGCCGACCCTAGTGCAGGTGGCGGGGTCGGTGATCGTCACGAAGATGGATGTGGTTCGGCGGCGCGGGAATGTCGCGGTGCATCGTTCGGGTGAGGTGCCTGCGCAGGATGCGGTGAACGCGGTCGGTGAGCTGTTCCATGTGCTGTATTGGCTGGGCCGCACCTACGCGCGCACCGAGGAAGGGAAGCCGTTCGACGGGCAGCGGTTTGATACCTCGCTGATCCCCCGCCCGGTCCCGGCTGAGGTGCAGCGCAAGAAGTACGCCGAGGTTCAGCAGATGGCCGCGGATTTCGCGGCGCAGCAGGCAGAGCTGGCGACGGAGCGCAAGCAGCGCAAGGAACTCGACGACGAGGTCAAGCGGCTACGGGCCGAGGTGAAGGCGGCGAAGGCCGCCAATGCCACGGTGCCGGATCACCATGATTACTCCGAGGCGCAGACCCGCACCCAGCTGATCGACCTGCTGCTCCTGGAGGCGGGCTGGGCGCTGAACGGCCCCGACGACCGCGAATACCCGGTAACGGGAATGCCGACTGACAGCGGTAAGGGCAAGGTCGACTACGTGCTGTGGGACGACAACGGCAAGCCGCTCGCCGTCGTCGAAGCGAAACGCACATCCAAGAGTGTGGAGTCGGGCAAGTATCAGGCGTCGTTGTACGCCGACGCGCTCGAGCAGCAGCACGGGCAGCGGCCGATCATCTTCTACACCAACGGTTACGAAACCCAGATCTGGGACGACGCCTTCTACCCGCCCCGCCCGGTCCAGGGCTTCTTCAGCAAAGACCAACTGCGGCTGTTGATTCAGCGGCGTGCCCGCCGCAAGTCGTTGGCCACCGAACCGGTCAACGAGATCATCGCGGGAAGGCACTATCAGAAGCGGGCAATCGGACGCATCGGCGATGCGTTCGAGAAGGACAAACAGCGCCAGGCGCTGCTGGTGATGGCGACCGGTACGGGCAAGACCCGCACCGTGATCGCACTCGTCGATCAGCTGATCCGGGCCGGCTGGGTGAAGCGGGTGCTGTTCCTCGCCGACCGGCAGGTGCTGGTGTCACAGGCGACGAACGCATTCAAAACCCATCTGCCGAGTGTGCCGACGGTGAACCTGCTCACCGAGAAGGACAACAACGCCCGCGTCTACGTATCCACGTACCCGACGATGCTGAACCTCATCAACGAGATCGACGAGACCGAGCAACGCAGGTTCGGCCCCGGATACTTCGATCTCGTCGTCATCGACGAAGCGCACCGGTCGGTGTACCAGAAATACGGCGTGATCTTCGAGCACTTCGACTCGCTGCTGGTGGGCTTGACCGCCACCCCGAAAGACGAGATCGACCGCAACACCTACCGGCTGTTCCATCTCGAAGAAGGTGTTCCGACCGACGCCTACGACCTGAAACAGGCCGTGGAAGAGGGCTATCTCGTCGCTCCAGAAGCCAAATCGGTGCCGTTGAAGTTCCTGCGCACCGGCATTCGCTACGACGAACTCTCCGACGACGAGAAGGACTACTGGGAAGACCTCGAGTGGCGCGATGACGAGGACATCCCCGATTCCGTCGACGCGCACGCGCTCAACAGCTTCCTGTTCAATCACGACACCATCGACCAGATGTTGCTCGTCCTCATGGAACAGGGCGACCGCGTCGCCGACGGGGAACGCATCGGCAAGACCATCATCTTCGCCCGCAACAACCGCCACGCCGAACTGATCGTGCAACGATTCCGGGTGCTCTACCCGGACATGCCGGGCGATTTCATCGAGATGATCACCCACAGCGTGAGCCATGCCCAGAGCCTCATCGACAAGTTCGAGAACCCGGGCAAGGCGCCCCATATCGCCGTCTCGGTGGACATGCTCGACACCGGCCTCGACGTGCCCGCCGTCGCGAACCTGGTGTTCGCCAAGGCCGTACGCACCAGCACCAAGTACTGGCAGATGATCGGCCGCGGCACCCGGCTGTGCCCGGACCTGTACGCACCGAACAAGGACAAGGAACGGTTCCTTGTGTTCGACCTGTGCCAGAACGTCGAGTACTTCAATCAAGATTTGCCCACCGCCGAGGGCCGCACTCAGGCTTCGATGAGCGAGAAGGTGTTCGCCGCCCGAGCCGACCTCCTGCGCGACATCGACCAGCTCCAGCCCCCCGGCGGTAGGCCCGCCGAGATTCCCGACCGTGAACCCAAGGATCTGCCGGACGTGCGGTGGCAGCTCGCCGAACATCTCCGGGTGGAGGTGGCGGGCATGGATACGCGGAATGTGGAGGTTCGCAAGCAACTGCAGCACGTCGAGAAATACACCGAGCTCGGCAGCTGGGACATCGTCACTCCGGAGATCCGGGTCGAGGTCGGGGCGCTTGCCGGATTGCCCACCCAGTTCAAAGACGACGATCCGAGTCCGGCGGCGAAACGATTCGATCTTCTGGCGTATCGCTTGCAGTTGGCTCGGCTCACCGGCGACACCGGATACGACGCACTGCGCGAGAAGGTCCAGGAGATCGCGAGCGCGCTGCTCGATCCTGGCCTCAATACCATCACCGCTATCCGGCAGCGGCACGACTTCCTCGAAGATGTTGCCGGCGACGCGTGGTGGGAGGATGTCACCGTCGCCATGCTGGAAACACTCAGGCGACGGCTGCGCGGCCTGGTCAAAGCGATCCCGCCCAAGGGAGCACAGAATCCTCTCTACACCGATTTCCAGGACGAGCTGGGCGAAGTCGCCGATGTTGAGATGACAGTCCTGCCTGGCGGAGGCAAGGGCATGGCGCGCTTCGAGTCGAAGGTCCGCACCTACATGCGCAGCCATGAGGACAAGCTCGCCGTCCAGAAACTATTGCGCAACAAGCAGATCACCTCTGCCGACCTCGCCGAACTCGAGGAGATCTTCATCGACAACAGCTTCGGCACCCTCGAGGACATCGAACACGCCGCCAGCATGCACGGCGGTCTCGGGCTGTTTCTGAGATCCCTCGTCGGTCTCGATGCAACCGCGGCGGCCGCCGCCTTCGACGAGTTCCACACGGGGCGCAACCTGACCGCGAACCAGCTCCACTACCTGAAGCTGCTAGTCGACTACCTCACCAAGAACGGGGTGATCGATGTGGGCGCGCTCTACGAACCGCCGTTCAAGTCGGTTGCTCCAAGCGGTCCGGAAGATATCTTCTCCGAGAACGATGTGGATCGGATCGTCGCGATCGTCAAGAACATTCGCACAACTGCGGTAGCCGACCAGCAGGGAGCTGCTGCCGCGCAGGGGTGAGGAGTGGTACTCGGGGATGGATTGCGCCTCTTCTCAGCGCCAGTCGAAGTCTCCTACGTTCGGCATCAGATTGCTGTCGCCCGACACGGTGACAGCACCCCCGCGGCGTTCTACGCTCTTACCAGCGGTTACACGGTAAGAGCCGAACTTCGGGGGGCATCGTGGTGGTGGGAGAATGGACTGGCGTCGAGGTTCGTGCGATTCGGACCGCCGCGCTTCGGGTGACTCAGGCTGAACTCGCCGATCGACTCGGCTTCACCGAAGCCGTCGTCCGCAAGTGGGAGAAGCGTGGCACGACAATCACTCTCGCCAATCAGCATGCAGCGGCGATGGATACGCTGCTTCAGCGTCTCGATGCAGAACAACGCAGCAGGTTCGACAGCGCATGCGCCGATATTCGGTACCCGACGCCAACCGCGCCAGTGGCTCGATTCGACCAGCCCGATGCGATCGTTGGTCAGCTTCAAGATCTCACCGGGCTTCACGGAGACGGCGAGCTCGTCGACGGGTTCCGCCTCGCGCTCGACGACATCGTCGACCGGTACGAGACGGAGGGGCCGCGGGAGCTCGCGATCGACACCCGAGAGCTTCGGCAGCGTGCCAATCTCCTTCTTCAGCAACGACGTCACCCAGCCCACGTCGAGAGCCTCTACCGGATAGCGTCCCAAATCTCCGGCGTCCTCGCGTATATGGCGGTCAACTGTGGTCGGTTCGGTGCGGCGCGTATGTACTGCCGCGAGGCTCAGGTAATGGCCTCGTTCACCGATGACCACGAAATGCTCGCCTGGGTGAAGTCCACCGAAAGCTTCTGCGCCTACTACGCAGGCGATTTCGCGGAAGCCGCAGCTCTGGCGGAGCAAGGAATCGCCATGGCCAAGACAGGCTCTCAAACGATCCGCTTGTACTCCAACGGGTTGGCTCGCGCACAGGGAAAACTGGGCGGCGCCGCCGACGTCGAGCGCTCGGTCGAGCAGGCAATGGCGTTGGCTGATCGTATGAACGTCACGCCCGGTCTGACTCCGGCACTCACCTTCGGTTCGTACGGCAAGGCCCGCCTGCTAGCCAACGCCGCGACGGCATTCCTCTCCGCTGGGCGATTCGACAAAGCACTCGAGTACGGGAGCTTGGTCAACGAGTATGTCTCGCAGTCGGACTCTGTTTGGAGCCGCGCATTGGTGAACTTGGATGTAGCGACCGCGCTGACTCTCCAGCGCTCGCCAGAAATCGAACAGGCGGTTCATTTCGGGATCGAGGCGCTCGACGCTTCGGCGGATCGGCCTATCCGCTCGGTGTGGCAGCGAGCGAACGAGCTCGGCGCTCTCCTTGATGCCCACTACCCCGGACCGTCGAGCGACTATTTCGAGCGATTGACGCAATGGCGGCGCGCCTCGCGACCGCTCATTGCCCCAGAGAGCGTTCGCTAGCCGCCCAGTCCGAGCACAGCCCGTGTGTCCCACCGATAGCAGCGCCCCTCGCGCCGGAGAACGACGAGCTCAACGGTGTCGACCCGAACAGAGACTCGCTCAGGTCTCCGCAGAGCCGCAACCGCGGCGATGACCTCTGCCGCAGCGCGGTCAGTGTTGTTGTACGCGATGCCCAGGTGTGGCCGGAACCGCGCAGACGACGCTGGTACATCGCGGGGCGCACGGTCTGGCGAAGAGTCGTTGGAGCATGCCGACAGAACTCGGTGTAGGTCGAGCAGCGGATCCCACGGCGCCACCGAGAATCGAATCGCGCTTCGAGATCCGCTGAGCGGACCGATAGTCAGATCGAACGGCTTCACTTCCGAAAGTCGTTCGCGAGCAACCGAGACCAGGTCTTCTATCTGCTCATCGGTGATCGCGGTCGTGTCGCCGACACTGCTGATCGTGAGGTGCAAACCGTCCGATGGCACCGAGTCGATACCCGCGATGTCGAGACTGTTCTGGCATTTCGCGGCCAAGTCAACCAGGTCCGGGTCATTGAAGGTCAAGTACCAGTAGTACCCGGTGCGCCCAGGCGCCCACTGCTTCACGCTCCAGTGGTCGCGCAGATGTTCGAGCTCGGCGAAGGCCTCCCAGTCGTTCTGGACGATGGCCTCGGGATCCGCCGTCGAGTCCGGCAGGTGCCGGGGAAATGGACCGTTGGAAGTCATCCCTGGTCGGCCTACCTCTCGATATCGAACTCCCTGGCTGGGAGTGTACGGCTCCGCCGGCCGGACACAACTCCACGACGGTGTGCGTCCGGCCGACAGCTCACATTCGTTGCGGAGCAGCAATGCCCAGCTGCCCCAAACCGAGCTCGAGGGTTCGAGCCGTCAACTGGCACAGCGCGATTCGGTTCGAACGGATCGACTCCTCAGCGGAGATCACCGGGCACGAATCGTAGAACGTCGTATAGGCGCGAGCGAGATCATAGAGATATCCGGCCAGCCGGTGCGGTTCCAGTGCCCCGGCTACCTCATCCAGGACTGTCCCGTACCCGTCGAGGGCCAACGCGAGTTCACGCTCGGCCGGTTCCATCGGGCCGTTCGTGTCGACCGCGGCTGGACCCGCGATGTCCGCCTTGCGGAGGATCGAGCAAACCCGAGCGTGGGCGTACTGCAGATAGACGCCGGTGTTGCCATTGAGTGACGTCATTCGAACAGGGTCGAAGGTGTAGTCCTTGACTCGGGAGGTCGACAGATCCGCGTACTTCACCGCCCCGATGCCCGCCTGCTCGGCGATGGTGTCGAGCTCGGCTGACGCGAGTTCCGGGTTCTTCTCGGCGACCACGGCGCGGACGCGCCCGACCGCCTCATCGAGGAGATCCATCAGCCGGACCGTGCCGCCCGCACGAGTCTTGAACGGCTTGCCGTCCGGTCCGAGAATCGTTCCGTAAGCGACGTGGTCGACCTGGATCGCGTCAGTCAGCCAACCTACCCGCCTGGCGGCCTCGAAGATCAGCTGAAAGTGCAGGGCCTGGCGCGAGTCGGTGACGTACAGCAACCGATCCGCGTGCAGTGAGGCGATCCGGTACCGGATGGTCGCGAGGTCGGTGCTGTCGTAGCCGTAGCCGCCGTCACGCTTGCGAGCCATCAGCACGGCGGGCTTGTCGTCCGGACCATTGACCTGCTCGGACAGGACGACGACGGCACCGTCGCTGTCGACCGCCACACCCTTGTCGACGAGCTCGGCCACCGTCACGGCCAGCTGGTCGTTGTAGAACGACTCCCCGACGTAGTCATCGGGAGTCAGCAGGACACCGAGACGGTCATAAATGGCGCCGAACGCCTTCTCTGATTCCGCGACGATCTCCCGCCACCGAGCGACGGTGTCGGGATTGCCGGCCTGCAGCGCGACCACTCGGGTTCGCGCCCGATCGGCGAACTCCGAGTCGGCGTCGAATTGAGCGCGCGCGGCCTTGTACAACGTATCCAACGCCGACACCGAACTAGTGTTGGCGTCGAGCTCCTCTGTGTGCCAAGGCGATTCGGGATGCTCGTCGATGTACTGGATGAGCATGCCGAACTGCGTGCCCCAGTCGCCGAGGTGGTTGGCGCGCACCACATCGGCGCCGAGGAATCCGAAGATCCGGGCGAGGCTGTCGCCGATGATGGTGGTACGGAGGTGTCCGACGTGCATCTCTTTCGCCACGTTCGGGGCCGAGTAGTCGATGACCACTCGGCGTCCGTCCTCCGTGGCCGGGATACCCAACCGGTCGTCTGCCAGTCGGGCCGCCACGGATTCCCACACCGCGGAGTCGGCCAGGGTGATGTTCAGAAATCCCGGGCCCGACACCTGAACGTCGGCGATGACGCCCCCGCTCCCGTCGATGGAGGAAGCGAGCTCGCCACCGAGTTGCGCGGGCGGCACTCCCACTCGCTTGGCCAGCGGTAACGCGGCGTTGGATTGAAAATCGGCGCGGTCGGATCGTCGCACTACCGGGTCCGCATCCGCCGTTTCCGGACGGACTCGGGCGATCGCCTCCGACACAGCGGTAGCGACACGTCCGAGCAGCGGTACGACACCGGCAGAGCTCACCTTCGATTCCTTTCGAATGAGGATAGTGAGGCTATTGTCGCAGGTTTCTCATGCGGCCTGGACTGGGCCGACCACACCACCCGGCTCACGGCATCTCCGGAATCTCGCACCGTCGACGACTTCGACCACGTTCGCCGCGGCCAGCGCGGCGAAGCCGGACTGGATCGTCGAATACAAGCGGGCGGTCGGTTGGTAGCCGAGGAAGTCCTTGCCCCACGCTCCCTCGGGAGATCGAGTGAGCACCGCGACAGCGTCCTGGATGGTGACCTCGGGCTTGGCCACCATGGCCAGCGCCAACGACGCAACAGCCCGCTCCGCTCGCGATCGGTCAGCTCGGTAGCGCTGCACGTCTCCACCTAGGAAGACATGTTCGCTGGTCAGCGCATTGAGCACTAGGCGTTGCGCGAACTCCGAAGAGTTCAACCAGTCGGGCTCGGCAACCACGGGAGCTGGGTTCAACACTCCTTGTATACGCGGAAAGCACCGCAGTTCGACCGCGCAACAGACATCGGCGTAAGTCGCGAAAAGCTTTGTCTCATAGTCGACCTCGGTGTCCGTCAGAAGGTCAAAGTCAGCATGGAGCCCGCACACCGCGGCCACGAGATCGGTCATGTAGTGACACCCTGGACGGGAGCGCCCGATGATGACAAGGTCGAGGTCGGACCGGGACTCGCCGATTGTGGCCTGTGAGCCGTAGACCAGCCCATATCCGCGCGGTGGCGCGAATTTGCGGCATATCTCCGCCGCCGCGGCGAAGAGTTCCGGGGTCATGAATCGATACCGATCGGAAGTGACGCGTACGGGTGGGCGACTGCGTGGAAGTCGATGAAGTGAACTCCACTCGGAATCGCGACACCGCCACTCGCCATCTCGTAGCGTTCGAGAAAGTCCTCGACCTCCCGCGCTACCTGACGATCGTCCAGTAGTTGGGGATGGTGTTTGAAATGCACTCCGAAGAACCACTCACGGGCAGCCTCCCGATTGGGCGCCCACGCCACTCCTCCGAGCCGGAGGTGGGACAGAGTTCCCTCCCCACGGCTCTCGGCGGCACGGAGCGCGTCGATCAGAACGTGGCGTGTGTACGCGCGCCCGCCCCGAGGGAACGGCGCGACCTTCTCCCACGCCCTGGTCACCAACTGCTGTTCGGGACTCTCCGCATCGAACAACATCGCCAACAGGTGTCCACCCGGCGCGACCAGCCGAACCAGGTCGTGCACGAACTGGCCAGCCTGGTTGGCGGCGCTCGCTTGATCGCTCCGGAGTCGGACGCCCACGGATGAAAGCTCCTCGAAGAACTTGCCAATCGGATAACTCACCGACCAGAACGCGGAGACCAGGTCGAAGGCCCCGGCCTGCCCTTCTAACAGAAGCTGCGCGACAGCGTCACTGGTATCCGCGCACATCGTTTCGGCATCGGGGAACTTCTGGGTGACGGCGGACACCATGATTTCGCTGTAGTCGGCGAGAACCATTCTGGCGGCGTACGGCGCGACGGCGTCGGTAATTCGGCCTGTACCGCAGCCGAATTCGGCCACGTTCAACGTGGCGGCCGGTGCGGCGTAGTGCTCGGTCAGCCAGTCCGCGACAAGGTCGACGTCCTCGGTGCCACCGTAGTAGTGCCGCAAGAGCAGTTTATCGTAGGTGCCGACCGTTTCGTAGACAGCGCGGAAGGTCTTGTCGGTCATGGCGTTTCCTCCAGTTCGATCGCGAGGTGGTCGAGGTAGGCGAGGACTTCACGCATGTGGGCCTCCGTGAGCTGAGGATTGTTCGCCATGAACCGCAGCGGGTGCACGATCGCGCCTTCTCGGAGACGTCCCAGGTCGTCAGGCAGGGTGAACTGATGCAGGTGCCACTGTCCTTCCGCGAGCATTCGCCGGTGAATCGCGATGTTGAGATCGTTGACATCGCGAAGCCCTTCATCGTCGATAGCGCCGGGACTGATGCCGGATGGCAGGTACGTGAACACGACCGCGGCGAGGTCTGGATCATTGAGACGAACAAGGCGGGGATGGTCGTCTACGAGGGCAGCGAAGCGTCGCGCCAAGGTCGCTCGGTGGTCGGCCAGCGCGGCCAACCCGGTTCTGCCGCGGCCGAGCATCATCATCCACAACTTCAACGACATCCAACCCTTGGTGCCGATGAATGGAGTGACCTGTCCGAAGGCGAAGTCTTCCTGCATGATCAGATCCGAGTACGTCGAGATGGTCCGGATGACAGCTGGTTGACGAACCAACAATGCGCTGAGCCCGTAGGGGACGGCCATGATCTTGTGAGGGTCGACCGTGATGCTGTCGAATTCGGCTATGCCGTCGATCTTCTCCCGCATGCCCGCACTGAAAGCGGCCAGCAGCCCCCAGCAGGCATCGGCGTGCAGCCAGATCCCGGGGCCAATCTCCCGGACGATCTCGTTCACCGAGCGCAGATCGTCGATCGTTTGTGTCCTGCTGTCGCCGGCGTAGGCGACCACCGCCATCACGTATTCTCGGTGTCGGCGAAGTGTCCGAGCGAGTTCGCGCTTGTCGTAACGGAACCCGTCGGTGCCGACCTCGATGACGTGCGCCCCACATCCGATCCACGTCAGCGCCGCCTTCACGCTGTAGTGCCCGATGCCTTTCGGGACAACCACCGCCATTCGGCGCGGGTCGGTGACACCTGTCCGCATCGTCTCCGGCGCCTTGGCTTCCCGTGCGAGCATCATCGCCACCGTGTTGCTGGTGGTCCCGCCCGGAGTGACCATGCCACCGACGTCCCACACGGTGCGCACATCGCTGACCGCCGGGTTCGGATATCCGAGTAGATCACGTAGCCAACGCAATACCGCGATCTCGATGAATGTCGCGCTAGGGCTGTCGAACGACTGGTTGATCATGTTCTGTTGCGTGAGCGCCGCGAGCATCGTGCCCGCGAGAGCGAGCGGATCGTCGCCGGTGTCTCCGAAGCCCATGAACCGTGGTGATGCCTCGTTCTTGCAGAGCGGGAGAACCCGGGCCACGAAGTCCGCCATCACCGCGTCGTCTGTCAGCGGCTCGGCGGGCAGCTCCGTCAGCAGCAGATCGCGGATCTCGTGGGGGCCGCTGCGCTGACCGAAGATCTCGGTCCTCGATTTGAACCGCAGGCCAAGATCGACGACGTGGTGAAGTAGTGCCTCTCGCTCGCCATCCGGGCGCTCGCGCAGAGCGTGAATATCTAACTGGTGCATCGTGAGTGCCTTCCGTGGGCAAACTTCCGTTGCCCATCACGATCCCGGCTTCCTGGAGGATTCAAAAGGCACGCCACCGCTACGCGATCGATACGCAAACGCACATCGCATCGTCATCAGAGTGGCGGACTTGAAGCTCCCCCACCGATGCGCCTTCGACGCGGCAGGAACCTCGCGCCTCGATCATCAACGGGCTGCTTGCCCCGACGTCACCTGGAAAAAGCGCGACGTCGGTAGCGATATACAAAGTTTCTGCCCAGTTCTTTACACGTCCCACTGACATACAAAGTTTGTTGGCACTGACCGAGGCCGACAGTAAGCACGCTCCCCGGCAACACTCGACGCAAGGACAGCTCAGCGTGCATGCGGTGGCTGCGGCGGACGCCCCTAGTCGAGGAAGTAGGCGTCGACCTTCTCCTCGGAATCCAGAATCTCGTCCGTGACCACGCCAAGTGCCGCCGCCAGCGCAACCGATCCGACGAACGCGACCTGTACGTCGGGTGAGAATGCGCGCTCGAGCAGTCCGAGATAGTCCGACATGCTCTGGTCCAACTTTTCCAGAAGCGCCTGGTACTCGGTGGCGAGTTGCTCGTCAAGCACACGCTGCTCGGCGAGGTAGCGCTCGATCAGCGCCGCCTCTCGCTTCGTCAACGAGGATGCGACGGCCTTGTACATCACAATGCCGACCGTGTTGCCGATGACGGCACCGAGGATCGGAATGGGGATGGCCGCCTGGCCGACGAAAGAGGACAGCGCACGGACTGCGGCCTCCAAGGCGATGAGCTCGGAGGTTTCGATGAACTCCAGTTCGTTGATCTCGTTGCGGCGGAGCTTGTTCGCTTGCTCGGCGATACTGAAGGACGCAGTGACGATCGAGCTTGCGACTGCTGCGGAGGTCGCGGTGAAGTTCGTGAGCGTGTAGATGCTCAGCCCACGGACGCCGCCCTTGCCGAAGCCGATGCCGGTCTCGCCTGCGATGTCGAGCCAGTCCTCACCGGTGAACTCTTTGAGCCTCTTGCCTTGCCGACGCCTTGTGAACACGGCCAGTACAAAAGCTGTTCCGCCCGCGGTCACAGCAGCGGTGAGGGCGACCGTGCTTCCTTCTCGCAAACTCGGCTGGCTCTGCTGGTAGGCATCGTCGCGCAGCGATCGGTCCGTGGCGCGAAGCGAGTCCTTTTCCGCCGCCATGGTCGAGGTGTAGACATCGCGTTGGACTTCGTCGTATCTGAGCGTCGAGGGTTCGAGAGATTCGATGCCGACCGATCTGGTTTGGAAGAACGTCTGGACCCGCTGCCAGTCTCTGAGAGAAGGTCCGTCGCCGCTGCGTGACAGCTTGCTCGCTTCCTCGGGCGACAAGGTGTGCAGCCGCTGAATCATCTCGAAGTGATCACTGGGGATCTGGTACTTCCCACCCTTGTTCACGTACTCGGGATATTTCTGGAGGTGCTCGGTGATCGCGCCCAGTGAGAAACGCCCGCCCGCTGCGACGAACTTCTGCTGGATCTCAACACTTCCGCGCATCAGGTCGACGGGGCCGTTGTCGTTCACCCACTGGTAGTCAGGCGCGTGGCCGAGGATCTGCTTGCGGGCGTTGCCGATCCCGACCTCAGCGATCTCCGCGATGAAGCCGTGCATGCCATGCTGTCCGCCGCGGTTGGCGGCGACCACCTCGAGGTCGATCTTCCTGACGGCTTCATCGACGCTGGTGAGCGCGTCCTGGAGGTGCACGTCCTGCTGGCTGAGCGCGCTCAGAAAGTTGTCGATGCGGAGCTGATTGAGATAGCTCACCCAGGACGCGACTGCCTGCTCCTGTGTGTTCGCAAGGAACTCGGCAGCATCACTCACTGGCGGCGTCCTGCTCGATGCGCAGGCTCAGCATGGCCGCGCACGACTTCGTGTTGTTCACCAACGTTGCGAGTGTCGACCGCTCGGCAGGGGCGAGCGCTTGGAAGTCGGCGCGGAAGTGCACCACTGCTTCGCCGTAGCCCTTGACCAGACCTTCGCGGAGCGCGGTCGTCCGCTGGAGGAGGTCCTCGATCTGCGCGTCCATGCCCTTGACGAGGGCGGTGTTCCGCTTGATCGCCGTCAGCGCTTCGTGCTTCGCCTCTCGATTCTCGAACTTCTTCTTCGCGAACAGGGCGATGGACGCGAGCAGGGTTGCGCCCGCGATGGTCCAGCCGATCGGGCCGGCCAGCGCAAGCAGTGTGGTGCCTGCCGCCGTGCCGCCGCCACCGACAGCCAGCGCGCCTCCACCGAGCCACGCCAATGCTGCCTGGCTGGCCGCGGCACCGGACAGGGTCGAGATTGCGGTCCCGGTCGATGCCGTCCCGAAGGTGGTGGCGACCCAGATCGCCGCCGAAGGCGCGAGGCCCGCTACCGCGGTGCCCGCAGCGAACCCGGCGCCGGCGCCTGCGGCCGACAGCCGTGCCGCTTCCAGCTCCTTCTGAGCGAAATCCTCCGCCTGCAGGAAGTGCTTCTTGTGCACCTCGATCTCGTCGAAGTCGGTATCGAATGACTTCGGAGTGTTGGCGATGCTGTTCACCAGCTGCTCGACCAGCTCGATCAGGTCTGTCGAGCGTTCGCGCTGACGCAAGAGAGACAGGCCTCGGTCAGCCATCGCGGTGAAGACACCGTTGTATTCCGCCACAGCCGATTCGTAGGGGTCCGGCTTCTTCACGGTCAGCTTCTCGACCCTGCCTTTGGCAGCGTCCTTGACGTTGCCGACTTGCCCGACGAACTGCGTTGAAGCGGTTCGCGCGGCCTTGCCGATGCCGTCGACTGTCCTGCCGATGCCTTCTTTGGCGTTGCCTACGTTGAGCTGTTCTACCATCGCACCCTCCGAGATCGTTACGGCCAGACTGCGTATCGGAGGATGCCGACCATATGTGACATATTCGACAGCCCGCTGAACCGCCGCTGTGGACCTCGGCGAGGAGGGGATGCCGACCGTCCTCGTCAGGACCTGCGATGTGATCACGATGGACGGCGAGACCACCTACGCCAGATCGCATTTCGGATTCCCAATCCGAACCCGCATCCCGGTGAAACATTCTGTGGTCAAACGTATCTCGAATCCGCCCGAAGATCACTGCTACTCTCGTTGGGTGTCTGGGGGCCATGCGGACGGGTTCGTGTTCTCCACCGAGGACTATCCCGCTCTGTACCAATCTGCCGATTCTGCCTCGCTGCGGGGGCAGTTCCAGTTCCTGCGCGCTCATGGTGCGCGACTGGTCCTGGCCGTCGTCGCGGCTGTGTTCGCCGCGTTCACCATTCGCGTGGGCTCGCACGGTATCGATGCCGCCGCCATCGTCACGACCGTGGCGTTCGTGACGATGCTCGCGCTGAACGTCTGGCAGCTGCGTGACCGTCCCGATCAGGATTGGTACGAGGGGCGCGCACTAGCCGAGTCGGTGAAGACACTCACCTGGAAGTACATGGTCGGCGGTTCGCCGTTCCCGAGCGGTATGCCGGCAGCGGCTGCCGATCAGCTGCTCGTCGACCGGGTGCGGCGCTTGCAGCGTCCGCTGCGTTCGCTGAACTTTCCGCCGCCGACCGGTCGGACCATCAGCGACCGGATGCGCGAGGTACGGCAGCTCCCGTTGGGTCAGCGCCGCGCTGTCTACAACGAGGCGCGGGTGCTCGAGCAGCAGCACTGGTACGCGACCAAGGCGGAGTACCACTACCGGCGGGCCAATCAGTTCGGGTTCGTCTCGCTGAGCTTCGAGATCGTCGGGATCTCGGCGGCCTTGGCGAAGGCGCTGGGTGCTGTCGACTTCGACCTCGCGGGCATTGTCGCCGCGACGATCGCCGGCCTCGCCGCGTGGTCGTCCGCTCGTCAGCACACGACCACCGCGGTCGCCTACTCGGTGGCCGCGCACGAGCTGAGCACGATCCGGGACATGCTCGAGCGCGACCATACCGAGCAGGAGTGGTCGTCGGCGGTCGCCGATGCCGAGGAAGCGATCAGCCGCGAGCTGAGGTTCCCCCGTTTTCACGGAGAGCTCCAACCCGTGGTCC
>NZ_JBCGFB010000053.1:0-40740 GCF_038752175.1 Nocardia sp. No.11
CGGCCGGGCCAGGGCGCGCATGACCGGCCGGACCTCGCCGGGATCGACCGCACCGAACGCGCCCGGGTCGATCCGGACCGCGACGAACGCGGACCTGCCGCCCGCCAGGGCCGCGTCGAACAGCGCCATGCCGTCGTCGGTGCCCAGCGGGAGCAGACCTTCGCGCCGCAACCGGACGAGGTCGGCCTCGCCGAGGCCGCTGGTCATGCCGCTGCTCTGCTGCCACGGACCCCACGCCACCGAGGTCGCGGGCAGCCCGCGCACCTGGCGGTACCGGGCCAGCGCGTCGAGGAAGACGTTGGCTGCGGCGTAGTTGGCCTGCCCCGGATTGCCGATGACACCGGAGACGGACGAATACAGCACGAACGCCGACAGGTCCAGGTGCGCGGTCGCCTCGTGCAGGTTCCACGCGGCGTCGACCTTCGGCCGCAGCACTCGGGCGATCCGGTCGGCGGTCATGGTGGCGAGCAGGCCGTCGGCCAGCACGCCCGCGCAGTGGACGACGGCGGTCAGCGGATGCTCCGCCGGGATCGCCGCCAGCACCGCGTCCAGGGCGGCGCGGTCGGCCGCGTCACAGGCGACCACGTCGACCTGTGCGCCGAGTTCGGTGAGCTCGGCGACGAGTTCGGCCGCACCGGGAGCCGCCGGACCCCGCCTGCCCGCCAGGACGAGTCGCCGCGCGCCGTGCGCGGTGACCAGGTGGCGCGCGGCCACGGCACCGAGCCCGCCGGTGCCGCCGGTGATCAGCACAGTGCCCTCGGGCCGCAACGGTGTCGGCACGGTGAGGACGTTCTTGCCGATCCCCCTGGCCTGGCTGAGGTGCCGGAATGCCTCGGGCGCCCGGCGCAGGTCCCACGCCGTGGTCGCGCTCGGCGTGAGCGCACCGCGCTCGAACAGGTCGACGAGCGCGGCCAGGATCTCCCGGAGCCGGTCCGGGCCCGCCTCCATCAGCATGAAACTCGCGTACCGCACACCCGGGTGGGCGGCCGCCACGGCGGCGGGATCGCGGCGGTCGATCATGCCCATCTCGACGAACCGGCCACCGCGCGGGAGCAGCCGCAACGACGCGTCCACGAAATCGCCTGCCAGCGAATCGAGCACGATGTCGACACCGCGACCGCCGGTGCCGGCATGGAACTTCCGCTCGAAGTCCAGGGTCCGCGAGTCACCGATCTGATCGTCGTCGAAGCCCATCTCCCGCAGCACATTCCACTTCGGTGTGCTGGCGGTGACCAGCAGACGCAAATCCCAGTGCCGGGCGAGCTGGACAGCCGCCATGCCGACGCCACCGGTGGCCGCGTGCAGCAGCAGGGTCTCGCCGGGTCGCGCGGCGGCCAGGTCGACGAGGCCGTAGTAGGCCGTCGCGTACACGATCGGCACGGCCGCGGCCTGGGTGAACGACCAGCCGCGCGGCATCCGCGCGAGCAGCCGGTGATCGGTCACCGCGACCGAGGCGACGCCGGGGGTGAAGCCGAACACCCGGTCACCCGGCGCGAATTCGGTGACGTCGGGCGCGACCTCGAGCACGATGCCCGCGCCCTCGCCGCCGATGCGGCCGTTCGGGTCGGGATAGGTACCCAAGGCCATGAGCACATCACGGAAGTTGAGCCCGGCCGCCCGCATGCTCACCCGCACCTGTCCCGGGGCGAGAGCGGTGCGCGGGCGCTCGACCAGCGCGAAGTTGTCGCTGGACAACGTGCCCTTGTCGAGCGGGGTCAGCGCCCACTCCACCGCGTCCGGCACCTCGAGCGCGCCCCCGCCGGGGTGCAGTCGGGGCAGGTACGCGCTGCCCCGCCGCACGGCCAGCTGGGATTCGCCGTCGGTCGCCACAGCCAGGGCCACGGCGGCGCGGTAGTCGGCCCAGGAGTCGACATCGACGAGCAGGATCCGGTCCGGGTTCTCGCTCTGCGCGGTGCGCAGCAACCCCCAGGCCGCCGCGACGGCCAAGGCCACCTGCTCGCCGGGGTGCACGGCGACGGCCCGGCTGGTCACGACGACGATGCGTCCGTCGTCGGCCAGCAGGCGCTGGACCCGCACGGACAGCTCCGTCATCGCAGCACGCACGGTGGCGGGCAGATCGGTGCCGGTCGACGCGCCGTCGAGGCGCACCACCGTGGCGGTTCGACCGTCGATCGTGACGGTCTCGGCGTCGTCGGAGGTGGTCCAGTCGCCCAGGCCGAGGGCGACGGTGGGCTCGGGGGCGGCGACCCAGTCCAGCTCGTAGCCCACACTGTCCGCGCGGCGGGTGACCGTGCCGAGCGCGTCGGTCGACAGGGACCGCAGGGTCAGCAGGCCGACCTCGGCGACCGCCGTACCCGCCTGGTCGGCGAAGGTCAACGTGATCCGCGCACCGCCCGGACCGGTCCCGGCCGAGGTCGCGCGCACGCGCAGCGTGGTCGCTCCCGTGGCACGCAGAACGACGTTCTCCCAGGTGAACGGGACGGCCACGGTGCCGGTGGGCTGGTCGGGAACCAGGCCACCGAGCAGGATCGCGTGCAGCGCCGCGTCGAGCAGTGCCGGATGCAGGCCGAAGGCGGCGGCGTCCGCGCGCACCGACTCCGGCAGGACGACCTCGGCGAACACCTCGCCCTCGCCGCCCCACAGCGCGGTGAGCCCGCGGAAGGCCGGACCGTACTCGTAGCCGCGCTCGGCCAGGCCCGCGTAGGCGTCCGCGATCGCGATCGGGGCGGTGTTCGGGGGCGGCCAGGTCACCAGGTCGGATCCGGCGGCGGAGGTCGGCGCGGCGGTCATCGTCGCGACGGCGTGCCGGACCCACCGGTCCGAATCCTCGCCTGCCGCCCGCGAATACATCGACACCGTCCTGGCGCCCGTGTCGTCCGGGCCGCCCGCCACCACACGCAGTTCGGCGGCGGACTCGGCCGCGATGGGCAGCGGCGCCTCGATCACCAGCTCGGTGAGCAGCGGGCACTCCACCACGGTGCCCACGTGCAGAGCCAGCTCCACCAGCGCGGCGCCGGGCAGCAGCGCCACCCCGGCGACGGCGTGATCGGCCAGCCAGGGATGACCGGCCTGCGAGAGCCTGCCGGTGAACACCACGTCCGGGGAATCCGGCAGCCGCACCATCGCGCTCAGCAGCGGGTGGGCCGCGTCGTCGAGCCCCGACTGCCGGACATCCGAGGCCTCGACCGGCCGCACCCAGTACCGCTGATGCTGGAAGGCATAGGTGGGCAGGGTCACTCGTCGTGCGGCCCGGCCGGCGAACACCGGCGTCCAGTCCACCGGCAGCCCCACGGTGTGCGCCTGGGCCAGCGCCGTGACGAACCCGGCCGTCTCCGCGACCGAGCGCCGCGACGATGCCAGCACCGCCGACTTCGCCTCCAGCTCGGGGTGTTCGGCCAGGCACGACCGGGTCATCGCGGTGAGCACCGCGTCCGGGCCCACCTCCACGAACCGGCGCACTCCGAACTCGACCAGCGCGTCCACCCCGGGCGCGAAGCGCACGCAGCCGCGCACCTGGGCCACCCAGTACTCCGGGTCGAGTACCGTGTCGCCCGCCGCGGCGCCGGTCACATTGGACACGATCGGCAGCAGCGGCGCGCGATAGGTCAGACCCTGGGCGACCGTGCGGAATTCGGCCAGCATCGGATCCATCCGGGCCGAATGGAACGCATGACTGACCCGCAACCGGTGCGTGCGGCCGCCACGTTCGGCGAACAGGCGGGCGAGCTCGTCGGCCGCGTCCTCGTCGCCCGAGAACACCACCGCCTCCGGGCCGTTCACCGCGGCCACCGCCAGCCGGTCACCGTATCCGGCCACCAGTTCCATCGCCTCGTTCTCGGACACCGCCGCCGCCAGCATCGCCCCGCCCTCGGGCAGCGCGCCCATGAGCCGGCCTCGGGCCGCCACCAGCGCGCACGCGTCGGCGAGCGACCAGACACCGGCGACATAGGCGGCCGCCAGCTCGCCGATCGAATGACCGGCGACGACATCCGGGAGCACACCGCACGATTCGAGCAGCCGGAACATCGCCACCTCGAAGGCGAACAACGCGGGCTGGGTGAACTCGGTGCGGCTCAGCCCCGCCTCGGGGGCGTCGAACATCACCGCGCGCAACGATCCGCCGAGGTGGCGATCGAGCTCGGCGCAGACCTCGTCCAGCGCGGCCGCGAACACCGGGAAGTCCCGGGACAATTCGGCGCCCATGCCGGGGCGCTGCGCGCCCTGCCCGGTGAACAGGAAGGCCGTCTTGCCCTGTCCCACAACACCTGCGACCGACCTGGACGATCCCGTCCCGGCCGCGAGGTCGGCGAGCCCGTCCAGGAGCTCCTGGCGGTCGACGCCCAGCGCGCCACCGCGCCACTCCAGCAGCGCCCTGGTATCGAGCAGGGCCGACGCCACGTCCCGCAGGTCGGCGTCCGGGCGCTCGATCAGCCACTGCCGCAGCCGATCCGCCTGCGCCCGCAATGCCTGCTCGGACTTCGCCGACACCAGCAGCGGGACGATCCCGGAGGGGGCGGCCGACGCTCGCGCGGCGAGCGGAACCACCGGCGGTTCCTCGAGGATGACGTGCGCGTTCGTGCCGCTGATCCCGAACGAGGACACCCCCGCCCGCCGCGGCCGCGCACCGGCGGGCCACCGTTCGGCCTCCGCCAGCACCCGCACCGACCCGGCCGACCAGTCCACATGCGGCGACAACGCGTCGACGTGCAGGGTCTTGGGCAGGGTGTCGTGGCGCATGGCCTGCACAATCTTGATCACGCCACCCACGCCGGACGCGGCCTGCGAGTGTCCGATGTTCGACTTGAGCGAGCCGATGCGCAGCGGCTCGTCGCGGTCCTGCCCGTAGGCCGCGATCAGGGCCTGCGCCTCGATCGGATCGCCCAGGGTGGTGCCGGTGCCGTGCGCTTCGACCACATCCACATCCGCCGGCGTCAGGCCCGCGTCGGCCAGCGCCGCCGCGATCACCCGTTCCTGCGACGGTCCGTTGGGCGCGGTCAGGCCGTTGCTCGCGCCGTCCTGGTTGACGCCGGTGCCCCGCACGACCGCGAGCACGTTGTGGCCGAGCCGCCGCGCGTCCGAAAGCCGTTCCACGACCAGCACGGCCGCGCCCTCCGACCACGAAACGCCGTCGGCCGCCGCCGAGAAGGACTTGCACCGACCGTCCGAGGCCAGCCCCCGATTCCGGGAGAACTCCAGGAACACCATCGGCGTCGCCATCACGGTCGCGCCGCCGACCAGCGCGAGGGAACTCTCCCCCTGGCGCAGGGCCCGGCAGGCCACATGCAAGGCCACCAGCGACGAGGAGCACGCGGTGTCCACCGTCATCGCGGGGCCCTCCAACCCCAGCGCGTAGGACACCCGCCCGGACGCCACACTGCCCACGGCCCCGGTCACGACGTAGCCCTCGACCTCGGGGGTCTGCCGGGTCAGCGTCTCGTAGTCCTGGTACATCACGCCCGAGTACACCCCGGTATCGGTGCCGCGCAACGACATCGGATCGATGCCCGCGTGCTCGAGCGCTTCCCACGACACCTCGAGCAGCAGTCGTTGCTGCGGGTCCATCGCGATCGCCTCGCGGGGCGCGATCCCGAAGAAGTCCGCGTCGAAGTCGGCCGCCCTGGTCAGGAAGCCGCCCTTCCCGGAGTAGGTCGTGCCCACGTGATCGGGGTCGGGATCGATCAGCCGATCCAGCGCCCAGCCGCGATCCGCCGGGAAGTCGCCGATGGCGTCGGTGCCCGTGGACACCAGCTCCCACAGCTCGTCCGCGGAGGCGACCCCACCCGGGTACCGGCACGCCATGCCGACGATGGCGATCGGTTCGTCCGCCCGCGCCCGCCGACCCGGCCGCGCAGCCGGGTCGCTCGCCGCCTTCGGCTCGACCCGCGACTGCACCAGCTTCGCCACGGCCGCCGGGGTCGGATGATCGAAGACCAAGGTCGACGGCAAGGTCAGGCCGGTCGCCTTGCCCAGCCGGTTGCGGAACTCCACCGCACCGAGCGAGTCGAAACCCAGCTCGCGGAACGGTTTACCCGCGTCGACCGCCTCACCCGAATCGTGGCCGAGTACCGCGGCCACCTGGTCGCGGACCACCGCCAGCACCACGGCGGGGCGCTGCGCCTCGGGCACGCCCGCCAGGCGCGCGCCCAGCGAACCCACCGCGTGGAGGGTGGGCGTGGGGGCCACGGCCGGGCGGCGGACGAAACCGCGCAGGACGGCGGGGACGGTGTCGGGGTCGGACTCGCGACGCAGGACGGTCGCGTCGAACCGGATCGGGACGAGGCGGGCGTCCGGGCGAGCGAGCGCGGCGTCGAACAGGCGCAGTCCCTCGTCGTCACCGAGCTGTCCCAGGCCCAGCCGGTCCCAGCGCGCGACGGCGACGCGATCCAGCGCGCCGGTCATCCCGCCCGCCTGGTTCCACGGACCCCAGGCCAGCGCGGTCGCGGGCAGACCGGCGGCGCGACGCTGTTCGGCCAAGGCGTCCAGGACACCGTTGGCCGCCGCGTAGCTGCCCTGTCCGGCCGTGCCGAGCAGCCCGGACACCGAGGAGAACACGAGGAACGCCGACAGCTCGCGGGTCTGCTCGTGCAGGTGCCACGCGCCGTCGACCTTCGGCGCCAGGACCCGGTCGATCTGGTCGTCGGTCATCGCCTCGACGACGCCGTCGTCGAGGACGCCCGCGGCGTGCACGACGGCGGTCAGCCGCCCGTCGGCGGCGATGGTGTCGAGCAGGGACCGGATGTCGTCGGCGTCGGCGACATCGCAGGCCACGACGCGGACGTCGGCGCCCGCGCGCCGCAGCTCGTCGACCAGGTCGGCGGCGCCGGGAGCCGCGGGACCCCGGCGCGAGGTCAGCACCAGGCTGCGGACCTCGTGCGCGGTGACGAGGTGGCGGGCGAACAGGGCGCCCAGTCCGCCGGTGCCGCCGGTGATCAGCACCGTGCCGTCGCCGAACGACGTGGCGCCGGTGTCCGCCGACGCGGACGTGCGCGTCAGCCTGGGTACCAGGAGCTCCGTGCCGCGGACCGCGACCTGGGGCTCCCCCGACCGGGTGACGGCCGCGATCCGCTCCGCGTCCAGCGGCGCGGCGGGATCTTCGTCGACGAGGACGAAGCGCCACGGGTGCTCCGACTGCGCGCTGCGCACGAGGCCCCACACGGCGGCCGCGCCCAGATCTGGCGTTTCGCCGGGAAGGGTGGCGCCCGCGGTAGTGACCACGACGAGGCGAGGCGATCGCTCGTGGGCGAGCCAGGACTTCAGCGTCGCGAGGGTGGTCAGGACGCCGTCGCGGACCGCCGCCGGCGTCTCACCGCTGGGCGCCCGCCACACCACCGCATCCGGAAGCTGTTCAGCGGCAGCCAGATCGGTCACGGTGACGGAGACGTCGATCCCCCGCACCACCGTGCCCGCGAGCGCCGCCATCGACGGCGTGGACCCACCGGTGACCACGACGGGCTCCCAGCGCACCTCGTACAGCTGTGCGTCGTCGTCGGCCAGTGCGCTCCGGAAGGCGTTCACGTCGTAGGGACGCATCACCACCGCCTCGACCGACACGATCGGCGTGCCGTCCGGATCGACGGCGGCGACGGATACGGTCTCCGGGCCGGTCGCCACGGCGATGACCCGCAGCGAGGTGACCTCGGCCGTCGGCGCGTGGAAGTGGACCCCGCCCCAGCGGAAGAGCAGCTTGCCGGTGGCCGCGTCGGCGGCGGCGTCACGCCACACCAGCTGGGCGAGTCCGGCGTGCAGGGTCATATCCAGCAGCGTGGGATGCAGGCCGTAGCGGCCCGAGTCCCCCGCCGTGTCGGTGACGAGGGCGAGGTCGGCGAAGACCACGTCGTCTCGTCGCCACGCGGCGCGCACGCCGGTGAACGCCGGGCCGTACTCGAGGCCGGAGCCGTTCGACATCAGCGCCGGAATCTCCTCGGCGGCGATCGGTTCGGCATCCACCGGCGGCCACTGCTCGCCGCGCAGGCGCGCGAGCAAGGCCGAATCGCCGGCTCGCGCCGACAGCGCACCGGTCGCGTTGCGCGTCCATGCCCCCTCCGGCGAGGTCCGGAAGGAGAACTCGAACTGGCGCGATCCCGACGCGTCGGGCGCCCGCACCAGTACCTGCAATTCGACCTCGTCCGTGCCGGACGGCAGGATCGGCGCCTGGAGCGTGAGCTCCTCCAGCACACCGCAACCGATTCGATCACCGGCCGCGAGCAGGAACTCGGCCAGGGCCGCGCTGGGCACGACCACCACGCCGTAGGAGGCGTGATCGGTGATCCACGGCTGCGCGCGCAACGACAGACGGCCGGTGACCAGCCACTCGTCGGTACCCGCCAGGCCCACCACCTCGGTGAGGATCGGGTGACCCGAGGTCGAATGCGGCGCGTCCTGCACCGGCGGCAACCAGAACCGGCGATGCTGGAACGCGTAGGTGGGCAGCGGAATCCGTCGCGCCGCGCGATCCGCGAACAGCGCAGTCCAGTCGACCCGAACACCGGCGACATGTGTCTGCGCGAGACCGGTGACGAACTGCGTCACCTCCTCGGCCGACCGTCGCGCGGTGGCGACCACCGTCGACTCCGGTTCGACCTCCGGGTGCTCGGCCAGGCAGTTCCGGGTCAGCGCCGACAGCACCGCGTCGGGACCCACCTCGACGAACCGGCGCACGCCGCCCGCGGCGAGCGCGTCCACGCCCGGGGCGAACCGCACACAGCCCCGCACCTGGCGGACCCAGTACTCCGGGTCGACGATCTCGTTCCCGGCGAGCTCACCGGTCAGGTTCGACACGATCGGCACCCGGGGCGATGAGTAGGCGATAGCTGTTGCTACAGAACGGAATTCGTTCAGCATAGGGTCCATGCGCGCCGAGTGGAAGGCATGGCTGACGCGCAATCGGCTGGTCTTGACGCCGGCCGCCACGAGTCGCTGCTCGATCTCCTCGATCGCGTCGGCATCGCCGGACAGCACCGTCGAGGACGGGCCGTTCACGGCCGCGACCGCGAGGCGATCGCCGACGGCGGCGACGATCTCGACCGCGCGCGCTTCGTCGATCGCGACGGCGAGCATCGCGCCGCCCGTGGGCAGGGCGCCCATCAACCGACCCCGCGCCGCCACCAGCGCACACGCGTCCGGCAGCGACCACACTCCCGCCACATAGGCCGCGGCCAGCTCACCGATCGAATGGCCGATCACCGCATCCGGTGTCACACCGAAGGATTCGAGCAGCCGGTACAGCGCCACCTCGACGGCGAACAAGGCGGGCTGGGTGAATTCGGTCCGGTCCAGCACCGCGCTGTCGCCGTGGAACATCACCTCGCGAAGCGACTGGCCCAGCACGGGATCGAAGTGCTCGCACAGCGCGTCGAGTGCGGTCGCGAACACCGGGAACGCCGCGTACAGATCGGCGCCCATGCCGATCCGCTGTGCGCCCTGACCGGTGAACAGGAAGGCCGTGCGTCCCGCACCGGCGCTGCCGTCGACGACACCGGCTCCGGTTCCCCCAGCGGCGAGGTCGGCCAACCGCGCGAGGATCTCATCGCGATCGCGACCGAGCACGACACCGCGCGTATCCAGGTGCGCGCGGGTGCTGACCAGTGAATAGGCGGCGTCGGCGACCTCCACCTCGGGGTGGTCCGACAGCCACGCGTGCAGTCGCGCGGCCTGCGCGCGCAAACCCGGCTCACCCTTCCCGGACACCAGCAGCGGCGTGATCGTCGCCGTCCGCGCGGGCGCGTCCTCGGTGACCGGTGCGGCCGGCGCTTCCTCGAGAATGACATGCGCGTTGGTGCCGCTGATCCCGAACGACGAGACACCCGCTCGCCGGAGCCGCTCCCCGGCGGTCCACGCTTCGGGTTCGGTCAGCAGACGCACCGCGCCCGCCGACCAATCCACATGCGGCGACGGCGAATCGAGATGCAGGGTGTGCGGCAACCGCTCGTGCCGCATCGACTGCACCATCTTGATCACCCCGGCCACACCCGCGGCGGCCACGGTATGGCCGATGTTCGACTTCAGCGAACCGATGCGCAGCGGCTCGCGGTCCGCGCGACCCTGGCCGTAGGTGGCGATCAGGGCCTGCGCCTCGATCGGGTCACCGAGGGCGGTTCCGGTCCCGTGCGCCTCGACGACATCCACGTCGGCCGCCGTGATTCCCGCGTTGGCCAGCGCCTGCGCGATCACCCGTTCCTGGGAGGGACCGTTCGGCGCGGTCAGGCCGTTGCTCGCGCCGTCCTGGTTCACGGCACTGCCGCGGACAACGGCCAGCACCTGGTGGCCGGATCGCTGCGCGTCCGAGAGCCGTTCCAGCACCAGCACGCCGGAGCCCTCGGACCAGGCCACGCCGTCAGCGGCGGCCGAGAAGGGCTTGCACCGGCCGTCCGGAGCCAGGCCGCGCTGGCGGGCGAAGTCGACGTGCAGGTACGGGCTGGCCGCGACGGTGACGCCACCGGCGAGGACCAGCGAACTGTCCCCCTGACGCAGCGCTTGGCACGCCAGATGCAGCGCCACCAGCGAGGACGAACACGCCGTATCCACCGTGACCGCGGGCCCTTCCAGGCCGAACACGTACGCGATCCGGCCGGAGATGACGCTGTGCGAGGTACCGGTGAGCCGGAACCCCTCCAGGTCACCGGTCACCCGGCGCGCGTACCCCGAGGAGCAGGCGCCGACGAACACGCCGGTGTCGCCGCCCCGCAGTGAGGTCGGGTCGATGCCCGCGTCCTCCAGCGCTTCCCAGGCGGTTTCCAGCAGCACGCGCTGCTGCGGGTCCATCGCCAAGGCCTCACGCGGGCTGATGCCGAAGAAGCCGGGATCGAAATCGCCCGCACCGTCGAGGAATCCGCCGTGGCGGGTGTACACGGTGCCCGGGGTACCAGGATCAGGGTTGTAGAGGCGGTCGAGGTCCCACCCGCGATCGGTGGGGAATTCACCGATGGCGTCGCGTCCCGCGATCATCAGATCCCACAGATCCTCCGCGGAGGCCACCCCACCGGGGAAACGCGCGCCGATGCCGACGATCGCGATCGGTTCGTCGGTGGTCGTGCGCCGCGAGACCCGGTGCCGGTCCTGCCCGCGCCCGGCGACACGGGCCCGCAGCAGCCCCGCCACCGCTGTCGCGGTCGGATAGTCGAAGACGAGGGTGTCGGGCAGCGGCACACCGGTGGCCGTGGTCAACCGATTGCGCAGCTCCACACCGCTGATCGAGTCGAAGCCGGTCTCGGTGAACGGCAGGTCGGGGTGGATCGCCGTCGGCGACTCGTGGCCGAGGACCGCGGCGGCCTGCTGCCGCACAATGTCGAGAACCAGTGCGTCGCGCTGGAATTCGGGTGCGGCGGCGAGAGTCCGCGCCAGTTCGGTGTCGTCCCGAGCATCTACCCGGACCTGATCACCTTGATCCCCAGCACCATTCGCCGTGGTCGTCGGCTGCGCGCCGTTGTGGCCCGCCACTCCGAATGCCGGATCTTCGTGGCCCAGAGCCCCCCGCCCTGGGGCGCTGAACCGGGTGCCGTCGCGCTCCGGGTCGTCGAGCTGCGTTGCCGGGACCCCTGCGGTGCCGTCACCCGCTCCGCTGAGATCCGGTGCCCTGAGTCCTGTGGCATCGCGCTCGGTGGGGGAATAGACGCCCGGGGGAAGGGTCCTCGGGGTTCCGGACCAGAAGTTCCGGCGCTGGAATGCGTACGGCGGCAGATCGACTCGCGATCCGCCGGTGACGAGTGCGTCCGGTCGGACCGGCAGGCCTGCACAGTAGGCCTGGGCGAGCAGGGCGACGAACCAGTCCGGACCATCCTCACCCAACCGCCGCGAACCGAGCACCGCGACGGTGTCGGAGGCCATGTCGGCGAGATCGGGGGCGAGGGTCGGGTGTGGGCTCATCTCGACGAATCCGGTGATGCCGTCGGCGATCAGCGCGGATATCACCTCGGCGGACCGGCCAGGGGCAGGCTGCGATCGGAGCCAGTACTCGGCATCCAGGTCCGCGGGATCGACCGGATCGGTCGAGGCCGTGGAGCGGAACGGGACCGACCCCGAGCGTGGTCGGATCGACGCCAGGTCTCGCCGCTGTCGGGCGGCGTCCTCGGTCCGCGACCGGACGACCACCACGCGCGCCGCGTCGTCCAGCGACAGCCCACCGGCGATGTGCGCGGCGGCGATCTCGCCCAGCCCGTCGCCGAGCACCAGATCCGGCGCAACGCCCGACGCCTGCCACCGCCGAGCCATCGACACCATGACCGCGAACAACACCGGCTGCGCCACGTTCGGGCGATCCGCCGACGGCGCGCCCTCGTCGCCGCGCAGCACCGCGCGCAGCGACCAGCCCACGTACGGCGCCAGCGCCGCTTCACAATCCGCGATCGACTCGGCGAACGCCGGGTCCGACGCCAACAGCCCCAGCGCCAGACCGGCCCACCTGCTGCCCTGCCCGGGGAAAACGAACGCGACCTTTCGCGGCGCCGCCTCGACGATCGTCGCCCCGGACCCCGCCACAGCCGCCAACGAGGCCAGCAACTCCGCACGATCCCGGCCGACCGCGTACCCGCGCCACTCCATCGCGACCCGGGTGGTCACCAGCGAATGCGCGACATCGACCACATCCAGCTCGGGACGGCCGCCCAACCACTTCCGCAACCGCTCCGCCTGGGCCCGCACACCGGTTTCGGTGCGCGCGGACAACACCCACGGCACCACCCCGACGTCGACCCCACCGCGTGCAGTGCGCGCGGTGGCGAATTGCCCACGGTGAGTGGTAGAAGGGGCGACAGCTGTCCCGTGGTGAGGGATGACCGCCGGGGCTTCCTCCAGGATCACGTGGGCGTTCGTACCGCCCATGCCGAACGAGGACACACCGGCCCGACGCACGGTGTCGGTCGACCAGCCCTCGTTGGCGGTCACTACGCGCAAGCCCAAGTCGTTCAAGGGGATTCGTGGATTGGGTGAGTCGAAGTTCAGGCTGGGTACCAGGTCTGCGCGACTCAGGCAGAGGGCGGTCTTGATCAGGCCCGCGATGCCGGCGGCGCCTTCCAGATGGCCGATGTTGGTCTTGACCGAGCCCACGGCCAGCGGTGCGTCCGGTGCCCGGTCCGCGCCGTAGATGTCACCCAGGGCCGCGGCCTCCACCGGATCGCCCGCCGGTGTTCCGGTGCCGTGCAATTCGACGTACTGCACCGAGGACGCGTCGACCCCGGCCGCGCGCAATGCGGCGCTGATCGCCGCCGCCTGCCCCGCCCGGCTCGGGGCGCTCAGTACCCTGCGTTCGTTGCCGGTGTTCACCGCGCTGCCGCGGATCACGGCGTGGACGCGGTCGCCGTCGGCGATCGCCCGGTCCAGCGGTTTCAGCACCACCATGCCGCCGCCCTCGCCGCGCACGAACCCGTCGGCCCTGGCGTCGAAGGTGTAGCAGGCGCCCCGCGTCGACTGCGCGCCGAATTGCTCGATCCGCGCACCGCTGGACGGTGACAGGATCAGGTTCAGGCCGCCGACCAGCGCCACCTCGCTCTCGCCGCTGCGCAGGCTCTCACAGGCCAGGTGGACCGCGACCAGCGACGATGCCTGGGCGCTGTCGACCACGAGACTCGGTCCGCCGAAACCGAAGTGGTTCGAGATCCGGTTGGCCATGATGCCGCGCCCGGTCCCCCACAGCGCGTGTCTGCTGACGCCGGGACCGCCGCGCAGGGCCATGACCTCGGCGAAATCGCTGCCGGTGCTGCCGAGGAACACGCCATAGGGCCGCGACCGATGCCCCGGCGCCGCCAGCCCGGCGTCCTCGAGCGCCTCCCAGCTCAGCTCCAGCGCCAGCAGCTGCTGGGGATCGACCGCACGTGCCTCGTTGGGCGAGACACCGAAGAAGTCGGCATCGAAATCACCTACGGTATCGAGGAATCCGGCCCGCTCGGTGATCGCGTCCCGCCCGGCGGGCGCGGTCCCGATCGCGGCCCGCCCCTGACTGAGCAGCTGCCAGAACCCCTCGAGATCAGCGGCGCCCGGCAATCTGCAGGACATACCGACAATCGCGACGTCGAACGTCGAACCGGTCACCTCTGAACATCCTTCCGCGAAACACGCTAATTCCCCCGAGCCCCCTGCCGAGTATGTGTGGGGGCTACCAGATCGCGGAGCGGGTCATGTCACCATCGATTCGTAGTACTAACTAATGAGTTCGACGACTCAGACGATTCGTGCGTCGACACAACGAATCTCGATGCGGTCGAGCAGAAGGGGCGCGGAGATCGTCCGCGGATTGCCGTGGTCGCGCTGTGGGTGCGGGCCCGGCTGGAGTCGGCCGTTCGGCCGGAAAGCTGACGCGCTACGTCGCCATTCCGGCGGCCCGAGGCGCGGGTCTGAGGGCGTCTCGGCCGGGCGAACCGGCGCGCTGATCCCTCTCGAAAGGTTCGAACGGCAGAACAGGACTCATTGAACTGCACAGTATTTGGGGTATCTCGAGCTTGTCAACCGTCCGGTTTCTTCCCGTTCATCGCGCTGATTACTCACAAAGCTTCCCACGATCCGAGCCGCTTCGCAGTGTTCGGTGGCTGGAATGTTGCCCGGCACTGGTACCGCTCGACCGTTCCGCGCCGATCGCGCGACGGCCCGGCCGCCCGCGCTCGCGCTCCGCCGGGCCTCACCGGCCCATCATTACCGGATTGCCCTGCGCACCTCGGGATTCGGACCCGAGGAACTCGGGGACTGGTGGCAGCGCCACCGGCCACGGCGAACGTCGCCGGGAACGGTCCCGCCGTGACCGACGGACGGGGGTCTTCCGACGTCCCGCCCGCAGGCTCGACTGTGCGGCACGCACCCTGCCCGACAAGGGTTCCCGGCCGCCACTCGAACGGCCGGGATCGGTTTGCTGACGATGCTGTTCACACCCGCCGGTGCCGTCGACCGGCTCCCGGCCCAGTACCTCGCCCGTCCCAACCACTCGGCCGCCCTGGTTCCCCGACGCCGGCTCGACGTGCCGGTCACGACCGGGCTCCGGCCGTCCGAATCGGGGACCCCGGCCGGGCTCGATTGCCGGTGCGCACTTTTCGACGCGTACACCGTGGGCCGCGCAGCCATGCCGGTAGTCACGGTAAGGCCGACCGATGGGAGGCGGCGCCGGGCGAGAGCGGCCGCCGTAGGGGGTCGTCAGTACGCGGGCGGTCGCGGCGCCTCCAAGCGAAGGGCCGCGACCGGGCAGGTGTCGACCGCGAGTCGGATGGTGTCGAGTTGGTCCTCGCTGACCGGACCCAGCACGGTCGCCTTGCCTTCGTCGTCGGCCTCGTAGACGTCGGGCGCCAACGCGACACAGAGCGCGTGGCCCTCGCATCGGTTCCGGTCGACGCTGATCCTGGGCGTCATACGGCCGAGGACGATTCGGTCGCGCGGGCGTGCCGTGGCCGGAGGTCGATCGGCAGGCCGTCGTCGGGAGTGGGCCCGGTGCCCCAGGTCAACGGTGGCTGATAGCCGACGGGAACACTCCACTCGTATCGAAGCAGCATTCGGTGCATGATGGATTTCACGGTCATCCCGCCGAAGTACAGACCGATACACTTGTGCGCCCCGCCGCCGAAGGGGGACCAGGCATAGCGGTGCACCTTGTCCTCGCGCCGATCCGCGGCGAACCGTTCCGGGTCGAACTCGTCCGGTCGCGGCCACCACCGCGCCAGCCGCATCGACGGATACGCGCCGAGGAGGATGTCGGTACCCGCCGGGATGTAGTGACCGAGGATCTCGGTGTCCTCGATCGCCTGGCGAATCAGCATTCCCGCCGGGGCGTACATGCGCAGTGTTTCCTTGAACGCGAGATCCAGCGACGGCAGGCGATCGAGGTCGTCGTAGTCGAGCGAGGCTTTCCCCAGCGCGAGCGATTCCGCGCGCAGCCGCTCCTGCCAGTGTGGATCGGCGCCGAGCAGATAGGTGAGCATGGAGGCCGTGACGGCGGTGGTGTCGTGCGCGGCCATCAGGACGAAGATCATGTGGTTGACGACGTCGGCGTCGGAGAACACCTCCCCGTCCTCGCTCCTCGCGCGACACAACACGCTGAACAGATCGTTCCCCGCCCCGGCGCGTTTGGCGGGCAGTCGGGCACGGAAGTACTCCTCGAGGACCCGGCGGCCACGTAACCCCCGCGACCACGTACCGCCCGGCACCTGCGCCCGGATCAACGCCTGGCCGCCGACCACTGTGTGCTCGAACGCGCGCTCCAACTGTTCGGCGCGCGAACCCATTTCCTCGCCGACGAAAACCTCGGTCGCCAGGTTCAGCATCATCTGCTTGACGGCGTCGTACAACCGAAAGCCGTTGCCGGGCCGCCACGATGCGAGGTCCCGATCGATGCCCGGCCCCATCAGGTCGAGGTAGCTGATCAGTCGAGGCCGCGTGAACGCCTGCTGCATGATGCGCCGGTGATACATGTGCTCATCGAAGTCGAGCAGCATGATGCCACGTCGAAAGAACGGCCCGATCCAGAATTCCCAGCCCTTCTCGCTGGAGAAGGCCTTGTCCCGGTCGGCCCAGACGGTCTCCAGCGCGGCCGGGCCCAGCGCGCAGACGGCGCGGTGGCCGAACACCTGCGTCCAGGAGACCTCGCCGTACTTGTCGAAGGTGCTGCGCGCCCATGCGAGCGGGTCGGTGTAGACCCGCAACGACTGGCCGATCAGAGGTAACCCCGCGTTGCCCGGCACCGGAAGCAGACCGCTCCCAGCCGGTGGCTCGGCGAGCGGCATGGTTCTCGACGGATACAGGTCGGCCAAGTCGGCGGCACGCTGTTGAATCCTGCGGCGAATGTCGTGGTGCATGTGGTGTCCTTTCGCGACGCTGCGAAGGTTCGACGGAGGCCCGGTGACAGCCACCAAATTGGTGACACTCCGTCACCAATTAGCTCTCTTGCCGCCCGCCTTTGTCAAGATGGAGCCATGACCACCTCCCAGACCTGGGGCGGGCGCACTGCCCAGGCGCGCCGTGCCGCGCGCCGCCAGCAGCTGATCGACGCCGCCATCGACATCTGGGCCGACAGCGGCTGGGCGGCGGTGAGCCTGCGCAGCGTATGCGCCAGGGCAGGGCTGAACGATCGATACTTCCGGGAGAGCTTCGCCGATCGAGACACGTTGCTTGCCGCGGCATGGGACCAGGTGCGCGACGAAACGACGGCCACCCTGGCCACGGCGATCAGTGATCGCGGGAGTTCACCACCGCTCGAAGTGCTGCGTCGCGCAGTCGAAGCCGTGGTCACCAGCTTCGCTACCGACCAACGCCGCACCCAGGTCCTGTTCGGCGACCACGCGGGCAGCGAAGTACTCGAGCGCCGTCGCCGCGACCTGATATTCCTCGTCACCGATATGCTCGCGACGGGCATGCGGCCGTCGCTACGAAACGGCGTGAACTACGACGAGTTCCACCGCACCGTGCTGATGGCCGTCGGCGGTTTCGTGGAGTTGACGACCGCGTGGCGTGCGGGCACCATCGCCATCGACCCCGCCGGGATAGTCGCCCAGACAACCCGCTTCGGCGAGATCCTCGCCGGCCACTACCTCGAGCCCGACCCGCCGTCACATCGGGCAGACCCGCGCGACGCCGGTACCGACTCCACCCTGGTTCGATTGCCCACTACCGCATCCGACGACTGAGGACCGGACTACCGGCCCCTAGCCAGGACCGCGAGGCGCGGAGATCGCGTGCCGCATCCACGCAGTCAGTCGACGAAAATGCCTCAGGCCGGAAGATCTTTCGATCTTCCGGCCTGAGGCGCTTGTAGCGGGGACAGGATTTGAACCTGCGACCTCTGGGTTATGAGCCCAGCGAGCTACCGAGCTGCTCCACCCCGCGTCGGTGAATACAACATTACACACGGGTTAGCGCGGATGCCAAATCGTGAGGTCAGGGCAGGTTTTCCCGGCGCTGCACGCGATNCCCCGCGTCGGTGAATACAACATTACACACGGGTTAGCGCGGATGCCAAATCGTGAGGTCAGGGCAGGTTTTCCCGGCGCTGCACGCGATCTTCGACGAGCTGCCGGGCCGCGCGGAACCGCACATTGTGACCGGCGTCATATTCTCGCTCGACTCGACGAGCGGCGCGTGCGGAGAGCCGGATTCGCGTGACCGGGGTCACTATTTCGGCGTGATCTCACGCACATAACGGACCAATAACAGACCGACCGGGATCTAGGTATTCCCCCACGCTATGCAGCGTAAACATTGGTAAGACGGCTATTTCATTCATACAATTGTCTCGTTATCAAGATGTGATCGTCATGGATTTCTTGGTTAGCGTCTCCCCCATGACTGAGACCCGGAAATTCCGCACCCGTGCCCTTGGCGTCGCCGCCATCACCGGCGCCCTGGTTGCCGTTCCGTTCAGCCTGGCCACCGGCACCGCCTCCGCCGCGACCCACAACTGGGACGGTGTCGCGCAGTGCGAGAGCGGTGGCAACTGGGGTATCAACACCGGTAACGGCTACTACGGTGGCCTGCAGTTCTCGCAGAGCACCTGGGCCGCCAACGGCGGTCAGGGCTCGGCGCACAACGCCAGCAAGGAAGAGCAGATCCGCGTCGCGGAGAACGTGCTCGCCAGCCAGGGTGTCGGCGCGTGGCCGCACTGCGGCCGCTACCTGCAGGCAGGCACCTCCGAGCCCGAGCCCGCCGTCGAGGAGCCCGCCGCGGAGCTCCCGGTCGAGCTGCCCGCGCAGACCAAGACCGAGGTCCAGAATGCCGTCGACCAGGCCAAGGCCGCGGGTCAGGCCCTGGCCGACCAGTACGGCGTCGCCGGTCAGTACCAGGACCTGCTCAACGCCGGCGCCCCGCTGATCGCCTCGATCGGCGGCTGATCCACCGTTCCCCCTGCACGAGAAAGGCCCCGCCATCCGGCGGGCCTTTCTCGCTCTCGCTACCGACGACTACCGGCCGACGGCATCCTGGTACGCCTTCACCGCGGCGTCCAGTTCCTCGAGCGCCTTACCGAAATCGGTGAAGTTGCCCGTGCGCATCGCCGTGCGCACCGCCTCGATCTTGCGGCTGAGCTCGGCGGCCGCGGCCTCCTGGGCGGTCGACCCCGGCGGGGTCGTCGTCCCGGGCGGCGGGGTCGTGCCGCCGTTCGGCGGAGTGGTGGTGCCCTGGTCCACCGGCGGCGTGACGCCCGGTTTCGGCTTCACGGCCGGATCGCCGCCGAACGGCGTCGCCAGCGAACCGGCGCCCGGCATGACCTGGTTGAGCGCCTCGGCCAGCGTCGCCGCGTAGCCGACCTTCACGCTGCCCGCCGCGTCGCGGTAGCTCACCAGCACGCGCAGCAGCTGCGGGAACGTCGAGGATCCGGTGTTGCGTTCGTTGTAGAACGGCTCCACGTAGAGGATGCCGCCGTCGGCCACCGGCAGCGTGAGCAGATTGCCGTAGCGGATCTTGTTGGAGTTCGACAGCAGGGTCTTCTCACGAGACACCGCGTCGGCGGTGGTCATCGAGTTCTGGGTCTGCTGCGGACCCTGGGTCTGGGTCTCGACCGGCAACTGCAGCACGGTGAACTTGCCGTACCCGTCGGGGTCGGAGCGCACCGAGATGTAGGCGGAGAGGAACTGACGGTTGTAGCCGACCATCGCCGAGGTCAGGTTGAACACCGGCTTGTTCGTCTTCGGATCGCCGAGCAACACGTAGTACGGCGGCTGGTTGAAGGTGCCGCCCTCGATCGTGGGATCGCTGGGGACCGACCAGAACGCGTTGTTGGTGAAGAACTCACGCGGGTTGTCCACGTGGTACTTGGTGAGCATGTCGCGCTGGACCTTGAACAGATCCTCCGGGTAACGGAAGTGCGCCCGCAGCTCCGGCGAGATCTCGCTCTGCGGCTTCACCGCGTTCGGGAACACTCCGCGCCAAGCCTTGAGGACCGGGTCGGTGGAGTCGGTCTCGTACAGGGTGACGGTGCCGTCGTAGGCGTCGACGGTGGCCTTCACCGAGTTGCGGATGTAGCTGACCTCCTTGCGCGGGATGACGCGCCCGGTCTTCTTGTCGATGCTGTCCTCGACCGCGCCGTCGAGCGAAGTCGACTGGGCGTAGGGGTACTTGTCCAGCGTGGTGTAGGCGTCGACGATCCAGACGATGCGCTTGTCGACGACCGCCGGGTAGGCGTTGCCGTCGGTGGTCAGCCACGGGGCGACCTTCTGCACCCGGTCACGCGGACCACGGTTGAACAGGATCTTGGAATCGTCACTGATCGCCGAGGAGAACAGGATGTTGCGCTCGGCGTATTTGGCGGCGAAGGCCAGCCGGTTGAACCAGTTGCCGATCGGCACGCCGCCGCTGCCCTCATAGGTGTAGGAGGCCTGGTCGGAGTCGTATTCGCGAGGGGCCTGGCCCTCGGCGGTGCCGACGATCGCGTAGTCGGGATCGGTCTGGGCGATCAGCTCGCCGTAGTAGATCCGCGGCTGCTCGACCTTGATCTGCTGATCGTCCATCTTGGTGAACAGATCGCTCACCATGAACAGCGGATAGCCGGAATCGCTGCCGCCCACCACGCTCGGCGCGTCGGACTGCGGCTTGTTCACCCGGTTGGCCGGCGCGGCGACGAAACCGTTGCCGTGGGTGTAGACGGTGTGCTGGTTGATCCAGTCCTTCTGGTTGCCCGAGAGCGCGGCCGGATGCAGCTCACGCGCGGCGACGATGTAGTCCTGGGTGTCGCCGTTGAGGGTGTATCGGTCGATGTCGAGCGACTCGGGGAAGCCGTAGAAGTTCTTCCGCTGCTGGAGCTGGGTGAACGTGGGCGAGAGGATGTTCGGGTCGAGCAGGCGGGCGTTGCCGATGGTGGCCGCGTCCGCGGGAACCTCGAGCGGGCTCTTCTTGCTCTCGCCCTGATAGTCCTGGTATTCGACCCTGTCGTCGGTGATGCCGTACGCCTGGCGCGTCGCCATGATGTTGCGCTCGATGTACGGGCTCTCCTTGTCGGCGGCGTTCGGGCGCACCGAGAACTGCTCGACCACCATCGGCCACACCGCGCCGACCAGGATCGACGAGAGCACCAGCAGGGCGGCCGCCATCGCGGGCACCCGCAGATCGCGCAGCACGATGCCGGCGAAGAACGCGATCGCGCAGATCACCGCGATCGAGAGCAGGATCAGCTTGGCCGGCAGCACCGCGTTGATGTCGGTGAACGACGGACCGCCGAAGGTCGGCTCCTTGCGGGTGCTCGACAACAGGTCGTAGCGGTCGAACCAGTACGCGACCGCCTTGAGCAGCACGAAGATACCGGCGATCACGGCCAGCTGCACGCGCGCGGCCCGGGTCAGCGTGCCCTCGCGACCGGCCAGGCGCAGGCCGCCGAAGACGTAGTGGGTCACCAGGTTCGCGAAGAAGGCGATCACCACGGCGACGAACAGCCAGTTCAGCACCATCCGGTAGAACGGCAGATCGAAGGTGTAGAAGCCGATGTCGAGATGGAACTGCGGGTCCTGCTGGCCGAACTCACCACCGTGCAGGAACAGCTGCACGGTCGCCCAGTTCGACTGCGCCACCAGTCCCGACAGCAGACCCAACAGCACCGGGATGCCGATGCCGAACAGCCGCAGCCTGCCCATCACGGTGGTGCGGTAGCGCGCGATCGGATCGTTGGGCCCGGCGACGGGCACGAAGACCGGCCGCGACCGGTAGGCCAGCAGCAGCGCGGCCCAGACCACCAGGCCGACGAACAACGCGACCACGACGAACAGGAGCAACCGCGTGCGCAGCACACCCAGATACACACTGCGATAGCCGACCTCGCCGAACCACAACCAGTTGGTGTAGGCGTCGGTGAGCCGGGGCCCGAGCAGCAGTAACGCCGCGAGGACGACTGCTGTCACCAGCAGCACTCGGCTGCGTCGGGACAACGAAGGTAAACCGGTGGGGGGCCGCATGCCCACGGTGCCACTCTCCAAGGTCCGGCGGCGACCGCGCCGCTGATCGGCGCAGCACCGCAGTCCGATGTTGCGGATGGTCCGTTGCCGGACCGTTGGCGCCCACTCTACGGAAATCGGACACCGTGCAAGCGCCTGGGCCGAAAATGATTGGATGGGCGGGTGACCGATGACCAGCACGCCGAAGTCGTCCTCGCCCGTTGTGTGCGCGAGGTCGTCGAGTTCGCCGACGCCGAGGGCTGGGGTAACCCGCCGCAGATGTTCGCCCTGGTGCCGACCGCCGACCTCGCCGCGGCCGAACCCGATCTCCAGGATCAGCTCGACGACGGCAGCGAACTCACCCCGATCGCGCAGGAAGCCTTTCCCGACGACATCACCGGCGGGTCGATGGCGCTCGACGAATTCCTCGCGACCACCACCTGGCCGCCCGCCGTCGAGGGCTGCGTGCTGGTCCAGGAGATCGTGGTGCTCCCGCCCGACGCCGAGAGCGACCTCGACGAGGCGCTCGTTCCGCTGCTGGCCGACGACGAAGCCGCCGACGCGGCCGGGCGCGCCGCGGCGCACGCCCATCCCGGCCGCCGGGACGCGCGGCTCATCGCCGGCGTGCTGCGCCAGGGCACCTCGCTGTGCCTGCTGCAGATCCGCCCCGAGGACGACGACGGTTTCGGCGACCTCGACCTGCGCACCTACCCGAATCTGGCGCCGGGCCTGGTCGAGGCCCTGCACCACACGCTGGAGTGATCAGCCGCAGCTGACGGCCTCGCGGCCGGCGTCGATGTCGGCCAGCGAGGTCACCGCGCTGTCGAGCGTGTCGACCTTCACCAGGCGCAGCCCCTCCGGGGCGCGCTGCCTGGCCTCGTTGCAGTTGTCGGCCGGGACCAGGAACGTCTCGGCACCCGCCTCCCGGGCGGCGATCATCTTGTACTGGATGCCGCCGATCGGACCGACCTTGCCCTCCTGGTCGATGGTGCCGGTCCCGGCGACGAACCGGCCGCCGTTGAGCTCACCGGGCGAGAGCTTGTCGATCAGCGCCAGGCTGAACATCAGCCCGGCCGAGGGTCCGCCGATGTCGGCGAGGTTGAACTCGACCTGCAGCGGCGGGCGGCCGCCCTCCCCCGGCGTGATGCCGAGGTAGCCCTTCGTCGAGTCGTCGGGACGAGGCGCGAGGGTGATCGGCGTGGTCTGCTGGGCGTCACCGCGGCGGTAGACGACGGTGATGGTGGTGCCGGGGCCCTTGGTGGAGACCAGGTCGACGACGTCCTTGGGCGCGGTGATCGGCGTGCCGTCGATGCTGATCAGCTCGTCGCCGACCTGCAGCACGTCCTTGGCCGGGCCCTCGTCCCCGAGTCCGCGCACCAGCACGACCGTCGGCATCTTCAGGTAGTGCAGCGCGGCGACCTCGGCGTTGCTCTCGGAGTCCTTGAAGTCCTGCTGATTGGACTTGTCGACCTCCTCGCGCGACACCCCGGGCGGGTACACCTCCGCGCGTGGGACCAGTCCGTGCTCGCCGCTGACCCAGAAGCCGAACGCCTCGAACAGGTTGAGTCCGTCGCGGACGGACACCGTGGTCATATTGAGGTGCCCGCTCGTCGGATCCAGCGGCGCGCCCGTGACGTCGACCACCTGCTTGCCCTCGACCTCGCCGAGGGTGTCGAAGGTCGGCCCGGGTCCGAGCGCGACGAACGGCACGGTGACCACGCTGCCGACCACACCGAGGACGAGCACGGGTACCAGGGCCACGATCAGGGTGAGGATCCGACGATTCACTCGGACCACAGTAGTGATCACCGGCCGTGACCGACGGGAGTGGCACGCTTTTGCCGGGTACCCGGTGCCATCGATTTCGCGATGCGCGAACACCGTGGCCCCCTGGTGTCCGCGTAACGTATGAGGTATGAGCGATCTCCCCTTCGGCTTCTCGAACCGCGACGACGACGAATCGGGCAAGCGTCGCGACGAGGCGAACGGCCCCGGCGGAAACGATCCGTTCGGGTTCGGAGCTGCGGGCGCGGGCGGCTTCGACCCGTCGCAGCTGGGACAGATGCTGACCCAGCTCGGGCAGATGATCAGCGGCATGGGCCAGGCGGGCGGCCCCGGCGGCGCGCAGGCCGGGCCGGTCAACTACGACGTGGCCAAGCGGCTGGCCCGCCAGCAACTCGGCGCCACCGTCGCCCCGATCGCGGCGAAGACGACCTCCGCGGTGACCGACGCGGCGCACCTGGCCGAGCTGTGGCTCGACGGCGCCACCGTGCTGCCCGCGGGCGCGAGCAAGACCGTCGCCTGGACGGCCAACGACTGGATCGAAGAGACCCTGCCGACCTGGAAGCGCCTGTGCGATCCCGTGGCCGAGCAGATCTCGGGCATGTGGACCGCGCAGCTGCCCGAGGAGGCCAAGCAGTTCGCCGGGCCGATGGTCGGCATGCTCGGGCAGATGGGCGGGCTGGCGTTCGGTTCCCAGCTCGGTCAGGCCCTCGGCCAGCTGGCCAAGGAGGTGCTGACCTCCACCGATATCGGTCTGCCGCTGGGCCCGGCCGGTACCGCCGCGCTGCTGCCGACGGCGATCTCGGCGTTCAGCGAGGGCCTCGAGCAGCCCGAAAGCGAGATCATGGTCTTCCTGGCGGCCAGGGAGGCCGCCCACCAGCGACTGTTCGCGCACGTGCCGTGGCTGCGTCAGCAGGTGCTCGGCGCGGTGGAGGACTACGCGCGCGGCATCAAGATGGACTTCTCCGCGCTGGAGGAAGCCGCGCAGAACATCGACCCGATGTCGCTGAGCGATCCGTCCAAGCTCGAGGAACTGCTCTCGCAGGGCACCTTCGAGCCGCAGACCACCCCCGAGCAGAAGCAGGCGCTCGAGCGCCTGGAGACCCTGCTCGCGCTGATCGAGGGCTGGGTCGACGTGGTGGTCACCGACGCCGTCGGCGAGCGACTGCCCGGCGCGAGCGCGCTCTCGGAGACGCTGCGCCGCCGCCGCGCGACCGGCGGACCCGCCGAGCAGACCTTCGCCACCCTGGTCGGCCTGGAACTGCGTCCGCGCAAGGTCCGCGAGGCCGCCGCGCTGTGGCGCCGTCTCACCACCGATGTGGGCATGGACCGCCGTGACGGCGTGTGGGCGCACCCCGACCTGCTGCCCGACTCCAGCGACCTGGACTCCCCCGCCGGCTTCATCGACTCCGTGATCGGCGGCGGCACCGGCGCTTTCGACGATCCGCTGGCCCAGCTGGCCGAGACCGAGGCGCGCGAACGCGACGAGGCCGAGCGCGGCAAGACCGATCCCGACACCGACCAGTCCTGAGCTGAGCCGACGCGCCACCACGACCGCCGAAAAATCTGCGGATCATGGTGGCGCGACACGGTTTCCGGGGTGACACCCGCCCAGAAACGCCGTCACGACCGGCCGGACACGAGTTGTCCACAGGCTGACCGTCCGAGCACGACACGCCGAAAGCCTGTGGATAACCGCACTTTTCGCGCACCGTCGGACCCGGGCCCGCGCCGATACTTGCGCCATGACGACCACGACGCCACTGCGCGGACCGATGTTGCACCCGCGGGTGATCACCCTGGTTCGGCCCTCCGGGACCGTGCAGCTGGGGTGGGACCCGGAACGAGCGCTGCTGCTCGAGACCACCGAGCTCGACACCGGCACCGTCCTCGCGTTCCTGCGCCTGCTCGACGGCCTGCAATCGCTACCCCAGATCGTCTGGCGCGCCGGTGAATTCGGCATCGCGCCGGCGCGTACGGTCGCACTCGTCAGCGCGATCGACGAGGCCGGGCTGCTGCTGCAACCGGAGCGCAAACAGGGCACGGTGCGCGGTGTCACCGTGCACGGTCTCGGGCCGCTGTCGGACGCGGTGACGATCGGGTTGCGGCGCATGGGCATCCGGCCGACCCGCTCGCGGGAGTACCGCCCGGGCACGGCGGTCGGGGCCGGCGGCAATCTGGTGGTGCTCACCGACGCGCTGATGGTCGATCCACGGCTGTCGGTGGACCTGGTGCTGCGCCGAATACCGCACCTGCAGGTCCGGATCCGGGACGGTATCGGCGTGGTCGGTCCACTCGTGCTGCCGGGCGAGACCAGCTGCCTGCGCTGCGCCGATCTGACCCGCACCGGGTTCGACGCCGACTGGCCGCACCTGGCGGCGCAACTGCTCGGCCGCACCGGGCACGCCTCACCGGCCGGGATCGCGGCGACCACCGCCCTCGCACTGGGCGAGTTGGAGACCATCGTCGCCTGTTCACCCCGCCAGGATCCGGGCACGCTCGACGCCACCATGGAACTCAATCTCGACACCCACGAGGTGCAGCGACGCCCCTGGCCACCGCATCCGGACTGCGGCTGCCGCACCCTGTCCACGACCGAGCCGGGAACGGGCCTATGAGGGCTCCCACAGTGCGGTGTGAGCATTCTTATGGCACACCACCGGCAAGTTCGGCCATGATGGGTAGCGTGTCCGAGATCGTGCGCCGCAGTTCCAGCCGCAATGCCAAGTTGGCCAAAATTCCGCTCGGCATCGCCGGACGAGCCGCCGTCGGCTTCGGCAAGAAGCTCGTGGGTGGTGACAAGCAGCAGATCAACGCCACGTTGAACCAGAAGGCCGCCGAGCAGCTGTTCACCGTGCTCGGCGAGCTCAAGGGCGGGGCGATGAAGTTCGGCCAGGCGCTGAGCGTGATGGAGGCCGCGGTCCCGGAGGAGTTCGGCGAGCACTATCGCGAGGCGCTCACCAAGCTGCAGGCCGCCGCACCGCCGATGCCTGCCGAGACGGTGCACCGGGTGCTGGACCAGCAGCTGGGCACCAAGTGGCGCGAGCGCTTCCAGTCCTTCGACGACACCCCCGCCGCTTCGGCCAGCATCGGCCAGGTACACCGGGCGGTGTGGTCGGACGGGCGCGCCGTCGCAGTGAAGGTGCAGTACCCCGGCGCCGACGAGGCGCTGCGCGCCGATCTGAAGACCTTGTCGCGAATGACCGGCCTGCTGTCCTCGGTCATCCCCGGCGCCGATGTGAAGCCGCTGCTGGCCGAGATCACCGAGCGCACCGAGGAGGAGCTCGACTACCGCATCGAGGCCGCCAACCAGCGCCGTTTCGCCGCCGCCTTCGAGGGCCACCCGCAGATCGTGGTGCCGCGGGTGGTGGCGGGCGCCCCGAAGGTGATCGTCACCGAATGGCTCGACGGCACCCCCGTCTCCGCGCTCATCGCCGCGGGCGCGGCCGACCCGGAAGGCACACGGGCGCAGCGCAACCGGATCGCCGAGCTGATGGGCACCTTCCATTTCTCCTCCCCGGAGCGAGTGGGCCTGCTGCACGGCGACCCGCACCCGGGCAACTTCCTGGTGCTCACCGACGGCAGGCTGGCCGTGCTCGATTTCGGCGCCTGCGCGCCGATGCCGGACGGCTTCCCCGAGATCCTGGGGCGGATGCTCGCCCTGGCCGTCGCGGAGGACCACGCCGCGCTCACCGAACTGCTCTACGAGCACGGCTGGGTGATCCCGGGCCGCACGGTCACCCACGAGGAGATCGAGGCGTACCTTCGCCCGTTCAGCGACCCGATCCGCACCGACACCTTCCACTTCACCCGTTCCTGGATGCAGCGGGTCGCGGGCAAGGCCTCGGAGTTCACCAGCCCGGAGATGAAGACCGCGCGTGCCCTGCAGCTTCCGGCCGAATACCTGACGATCTTCCGGGTGCTCGGCGGTTCGGTCGGCATCCTGGCCCAGCTCGACGCGGAACTCGGGTTCATGAACCTGGTCCGCACCTGGGTCCCGGGTTTCCGCGCCGAACGCGCCTCCTAGTCCGTCACGCGGGGCCGGCGTCACTCACCGGTGGTGGGCGCACTCCCCGGACACCACCACCCTGGTCGTCGCTGTCGCCGACGACCGCACGGTCACACGTACCGGCCGCCGATGACAAACGAACCGCTCACCAGGACTCGGTGAGCGGTTCGTTTGCGGTACAGGCCTTTTCCGGGGTTCATGCCGGGATCGCGACCTTGCGCGGACGGCCACGCGGGCGCTTGCGGGCGATCACGACACCCTGGTCGAAGATCTCGCCACCCCAGACACCCCACGGCTCGGCGCGGTCGATGGCCGCGGTCAGGCAGCCCTTACGGATCGGGCAGGACGCGCACAGTTGCTTGGCCTGCTCGAGGTCGTTCGGGCTCTCGGCGAACCACAGATCAGGGTTTCCGGCCCGGCAGGGCAGGGACGCCACGTTTCGGCATGTCACGTCAGCAGTGGCCGTCGGCCATTCCTGGGCGGTGAACACGTCGTTCTCCTTCAGCTCGTTTGCAGCGGTTGTTCGTTCGGTGTGCGAACCCGGTGCCAACGGCTGAAGAGCCGAATGAAAAAGGCCACGGATTTCGCTTCTCGCGATCCGTGGCCAGGAGGTCTGGGAGGAGTTCCCTACCTAGTTCGACATTTCTGCCGAGACCTGATCACGGTCGCTGGGTGGACACGGAGGCGGATTGCGCCGGCGAACTCGGGTGCGTATCCGAGTTCAACGGCCGGAGCTGCCGGTGCCTCGAAGGCCGCCGGCTGCCAACCCACGCTGGGCTTGTCCTGGAGACGAATCGGGGTGTGCTGATGGACGACAGTCATCGGCACAGCTTTGGTATCGACGCCGGACAGACCGGTCCCCTGCAGAGCGAGGACCCCCCGGGAGGCCGACACCATGGATGCGTTCACCAGGACGCGATTGCCCATCGCGTCGAACGTGGTGTTGCTGTTCATCTGACTGCCTCCCTCCTGAACTCGTGTGCTGATAGAAACTCGCGCCGAGATCACTCTCGGTGCGTGTTCTCCACCATAGGCAATGATCGAGAACCGAACAACCTATTTTCTACCTGCGGTTTTGTGTCGTGGCCCGCATTCGGGACGCGACGATGGCGAGCACATCCGCGCCGTACTGCTCGATCTTCTTCGCGCCGATGCCGGCGATCGCGGCCAGGGCCGCGTCGTCGGCGGGCAGCTGCTCGGCGATCGCGGTGAGCGTCGTGTCGGTGAAGACCACGAAGTCGCGCACCCGCAGGACCTCGGCCTTCTCGGCCCGCCACTCCTTGAGCGCTTCCAAGAGCTGGGGGTCGAGTTCGGCCGGGCAGCGGCGACAGCGGCCCAGCATGGTGGCGTAGGTGCCGATCAGCGGTTTCGCGCAGACCCGGCACAGCGGGCGCTTGCCGTCGGCGTCCTTCGGGCCGGTCGCGGTGGCGGCGATGCGGGAGGCGGGCGAGTCGTCGGGAACAAGGCCGTTGAGGAACCGCGAGCGCCTGCGCACCCGCCTGCCGCCCTCGGTGCGGGCCAGCGCCCAGGACACGGCGAGGTGTTCGCGCGCCCGGGTGACCCCGACGTAGAGCAGCCTGCGTTCCTCTTCGAGCGCCGCCTGATCGGACGGACTGCCGTCGTCGCCGAGGACGTGCTGGATCGGCAGGGTGCCGTCGGCGACGCCGACCAGGAACACGGCGTCCCACTCCAGGCCCTTGGCCGCGTGCAGTGAGGCCAGGGTGACGCCGTCGACGGTCGGCGGATGCTTCGCCTCGGCCCTGGTCGCGAGCTCGCGCAGCAGTCCGGTAAGGTCGATCTCCTCGTCGTGGCCGACCAGTTCCTCGGTGAGCTGCACCAGCGCCAGCAACGAGGACCAACGTTCCTTGGCCTGCGCGCCCGCCGGTTCCTCGGCGGTGAGCCCGACCGGGGCGAGCACGGCGCGGACCAGTGTGATCAGCTCGGCGCCGCTGCGCGACTCGTCGGGCAGGTCGTCGCGCGCGTCGGCCTGTCGCAGCGCCTGCACCGCCTGGCGCACCTCCTGGCGCTGGAAGAAACCCTCGCCGCCGCGCACCTGGAACGGGATGTCGCGCGCGCTCAGTGCCTGCTCGAACGGTTCGGACTGGGCGTTGATCCGGTAGAGCACGGCGATCTCGGCGGCCGGGGTGCCCGCCGCGATCAGCTTCTTGATCCGGCCCGCGACGGCCGCCGCCTCGGCGGGCACGTCGGGATATTCGGCGAACTCGGGTTCGGGACCGTCGGGCCGCTGGCCGATCAGGGCCAGCCTGGTCCCGGCGATGCGCCCGCGCGCGGCGCCGATCACCCGGTTGGCCAGCGATACCACCTGCGGGGTGGAGCGGTAGTCGCGTTCGAGCCGGATGACGGTGGCGTCGGGGAAGCGACGGGAGAAGTCGAGCAGGTAGTTCGGGGTGGCGCCGGTGAAGGAGTAGATGGTCTGGTTGGCGTCGCCGACGACGGTGAGGTCGTCGCGTTCGCCGAGCCAGGCATCGAGCACCCGCTGCTGTAGCGGGGTGACGTCCTGGTATTCGTCGACCACGAAACTGCGGTAGCGGCCGCGGAATTCGTCGGCGACGGCCGGGTAGTCCTCGAGCGCGGCGGCGGTGTGCAGCAGCAGATCGTCGAAGTCCAGCAGCAGACCGTCGGCGGAGGTCTTCATCGATTCGTAGCCCGCGTAGACCTGGGCCACCCTGGTGACCTCGACCGGCGCGTCCCGATGGTGCCTGGCCGCGGCGGCGGGATAGTCCTCCGGCGCGATCAGCGAGGCCTTGGCCCATTCGATCTCGCTGAGCAGGTCGCGGATCAGTTCGGTCGAGGTTCCCAGGCCGGCGCGGTGCGCGGCCTGCGACACCACCGGGAACTTGCTGTCGAGCAGGCGCCACGGCACGTCACCGACGACCTGCGGCCAGAAGTACCGCAACTGCCGCAGCGCGGCGGCGTGGAAGGTGCGGGCCTGGACCTGTCCGGCGTCGCCGCCGAGCCCCATCGAGCGTAGCCGGTTGCGCATCTCCCCCGCCGCCCTGGCGGTGAAGGTCACCGCCAGCACCTGGTCGGCCTTCACGTGCCCGCCGGCGATCAGATGCGCGATCCGGTGGGTGATCGTCCTGGTCTTGCCGGTCCCCGCACCGGCTAGCACGCACACCGGGCCTCGTGGCGCCCGCACCGCGGCGGCCTGTTCCGGGTCGAGGGCGGTGAGATCGAGTGCTGGCACGGGCACCATCATGACAGCGCCCGCCGACAACCGGGCCCGACGGCCGCCGACCCGCGCCTACGGCGTGCCGTCGCGCAACGCGCTGGGCACCGGTGAAGCCGCCGACGCCCCCGCCCGGCGGCCCGAAAGGCTCCGGTCGCAGTTCTCCACGGCCACGAGCGCCCGGTTGGCCAGCGCGACGCCGGCCCGCGGTGGCACCAGCGGAACACCACGCCCACCTCAGACGTTGCACATCCCGTGACTGAAGCAACCACTGATCTGACGATGTACTCGACCACCTGGTGCGGCTACTGCCGTCGCCTCAAGACCCAGCTCGACGAGGCGGGCATCACCTACACCGTGATCGACATCGAGGACGACCCCGCTTCGGCCGAATTCGTCGGCAGCGTGAACAACGGCAACCACGTCGTCCCGACCATCAAGTACCGGGACGGCTCGACGGCGACCAACCCGTCACTGTCGCAGGTCAAGCAGGCCCTGGCCGCCCTGGCCTGAGCGCCGCGCGCCGGCTACTCGGCCCAGGATTCGATGATCGTGCGAGCGATCGAGATGGAACCGGGCACCAGTAGCCGCGCGCCCTGCTCGCGCGCCGCGGTCCAATCTCCGGCCCGCAGCGCCGCGCGGACCTCGTCGCGGGTGAACCAGTGCGCCTCGGCGATCTCGCCGTCGGAGAACACCAGCTCCTGCTCCGGATCGCCGACCGCGGCGAAGCCGACCATCAGCGAGCGCGGGAAGGGCCACGGCTGACTGCCGAGGTAGGTGACCTCGCGCACGTCGACGCCCACTTCCTCGCGGATCTCCCGCTCGACGCAGTGCTCGAGCGATTCGCCCGCCTCCACGAATCCGGCCAGCAGCGAGAACATGGTCGCGGGCCAGGCGTGCTGGCGGGCCAGCAGCACCCGGTCGGCGCCGTCGTGCACCAGGCAGATGATGGCGGGGTCGATCCGGGGGAATTCCTCCTCGCCGGTGGCGGTCAGCCGGGACCAGCCCGCCCGCGCCGAGGTCGTCGAGGTGCCGTCGCCACCGTGGTAGCCCGCCCGGTCGTGCCAGTTGAGCAGCGCGTAGGCGGTGGCGAGCAGGTCGGCGGTGAAGTCGTCCACAGCGCCGAGGGCCCGCAGGTCCTTGAGCGTCCCGTCGAGCTCGGGCTCGCGCACGGCCCACAGGTGACTGTCCTCGGCGACACCGAGGAACACCGCGCCTGCGCCTGGCTCGTCGGCGATCGTGATCGCCGCGTCCAGGACGACGCCCGCGCTCTCCACCCGCACCCGTCCCCGCGCGTCGACGCGCAGGACCTTGGCCTTGCCCCACCCCTCCCGCAGCGCGTCGGGGTCGAGCCGGACGTGCTCGGCTCGATCGATCGTGGAACGCGACAGCAGCGGAACGTCTTTCAACCGGAACGACACACGTCCGAGCCTAGCCGGTCGCGCGGTCCCGGATCACTTGCCGGTGTGCCGGATGTAGAGCAGCTTGTCGCTCGCCTCGAGCGCGTCGACCTCGGGCTCGCCCACCCGGATCAGGTTCCCGTCCCGCACCACGCCGAGCACGATGTCACTGAGATGGCGCGGCGAGCCACCGACCTCGGCCGGTTCGACCTCGCGTTCGGCCACGGCGAAGCCCTGCTCGGGCGTGAGCAGATCCTCCATCATCTCCACGACGGTGGGCGTGGTGGTGGCGATGCCGAGCAACCGGCCCGCGGTCTCCGAGGACACCACGACCGAGTCCGCGCCGGACTGGCGCACCAGGTGGGTGTTCTCCGCCTCACGGATGGCGACCACGATCTTGGCGGTCTTGTTCAGTTCCCGGGCGGTGAGCGTCACCAGCGTCGCGGTGTCGTCCCGGTTGGTGGCGACGATGACCGAGGCGGCCCGCTGGACGCCGGTCAGCCGCAGCACATCGGATTTGGTCGCCGAGCCGTGCACGGTGACCAGTCCCGCGCTTGCCGCCGCCTCCAGCGCCACCGCGTCGGTGTCGACGACCACGATGTCGGCCTGCTGCACCCCGTCGGCGAGCATGGCGTCGATCGCGGTGCGTCCCTTGGTGCCGTAGCCGACGACGACGGTGTGATTGCGCACGGTGTGCCTCCATCGCTGAATCTTGAACGCCTGCCGGGACCGTTCGGTGAGCACGCTGAGGGTGGTGCCGACCAGCACGATCAGGAACAGGACGCGCAGTGGCGTGATGACGATCGTGTTGATCAGTCGCGCCGAGGGAGTGATCGGGGCGATGTCGCCGTACCCGGTCGTCGAGAGCGAGACGGTCGCGTAGTACATCGCGTCCAGGAACGACAGTTCGTCGCCGGAGTTGTCACGGTAGCCGTCCCGGCCGATGTACACCACGGTCGCCGCGGCGAACAGCAGCGCGATCGCGAACAGGACGCGGCGGGTGAGCGACACCCACGGACTGGTCTGCACGGCGGGAATCCGCAAGAGACCGACCAGCGCGTAGTCCGGGCTGCTGCTGAGCCCGATCGGGCCACGTTTGTCGCCTAGCATCGCCCCCTCCTTTCGCTCGGCCCGTCACCGCTGGGCTCCGGCACAACCCGGGAGCCTACTGCGTGCGGGCGTCTCGGGCTCATTCGACATCAGGGACCGGCGCCGCGTCGCGGATGAGCTGTGCCAGTTCGCGCGGACCGGCCAGGTCGGTGGGCGCGATGGTGCGCCCGGACCGGACGTAATGGAATGCCGCGCCGACCCGTTCGAGCATCGTCGCCTCGTCGGCACCGGTGCGCGCGGCCATCAGCCGCGCCCAGGCGAGCCGGTAGACGGCCAGCTGCACCGCGACGGCGGCTTCGTCGGCGGGGCCGGGCTCGGCGCCGGTCTTCCAGTCGACCACCACCCAGCGGCCGCCGGGTTCGGCGAACACCGCGTCCATCCGCCCCCGGATGACGGTGCCGGCGATGCTGGTCTCGAACGGCACCTCGACATCGATCGGATTGCGGTGCGCCCACGGTGAGCGACGGAACGCGGCCTGCATGGCGGCGAGTTCGCGGTCGGCCCGGCCCAGTTCGGTGCCGCTGTCGGCGGCACCCGGCAGTTCGTCGAGACCCAGCAGCTGTTCGGTGCCGAACCAGGACTGCACCCAGGCGTGGAACGCGGTGCCGCGCCTGGCCATCGGGTTCGGCGGATACGGCAGGGGGCGGCGCAGCCGGGCCGCCAGGCGGGTCGGGTCGGCGCGCAGTTCCACCAGCGCGGTCGCGGGCAGCTGGCCGGGCAGCTCCACCTGCTGGTCGGCGAGTTCGGCCGCGGTGAACTCGGCGAGCAGCGCGTCGACGTCGGTGGCCCAGCCCTCCGGATCGTCCTCGTCGTCGGTCGGCTCGGGATCGGCCGGGCGGGAACGCAACCGCTCGAGTGCCGCGCGCACCAGCTCCGCGCCCTGTTCGATCGGATCGCGCCGGCCGCCGAGCGGATCGCGCGGCCAGGGGGCGGTGGGCGGGTTGTCGGCGAACGGGTTGACGGCGTCGGGCGCGGGCGGGTCGTCCCAGCGGGCGATGGTGGCGACACCGAAGGCGGCGCTGCCGGGGTCCTCGTTCGCCTGCTTCAGTTCGAGCAGGAAGTCCGACGGACCCTTCTGGGCGGTACCGGTCTCGGGCCAGTAGTAGGCCGAAACCAGCAGGACCCGTTCGGTTCTGGTGAGGGCCACATAGAACAGCCGACGTTCCTCGTCGAGGCGGCGGCTCTTGAGCGCGTCCTTATGGTCGGCGATGGCGCGTTCGAGTTCGGCGCGGTCCCCGACCCGGCTCAGGTCCAGCACCGGCACGCCCTCGGACGCGTCGGGCTGGGCGCGGTCGCCGCGCAGGGTGGTAGGCAGTTCGGTGAGCGCGCCGAGCCAGGTGCTCAGCGCGGTCGTCGAGGGGAACACCGACGCGCTCACGTGCGGCACCGCGACGACCTCCCATTCCAGCCCCTTGGCCGCGTGCACGGTGAGCACCTGCACCCGATCACGGGCGACCTCCACTTCGCCCGGTTCCAAGCCGTTCTCGACCGATTCCGCCGCGGTGAAGAAGGCGAGCAGACCGCTGAGCGAGGCGCGCGAGTCGGCCGCGTAGCCGGCCACCACCTCGGCGAACGCGTCGAGGTGCTCACGGCCCGCGCCACCGCCCGCGATGGCCCGTCTGGCCTGGGTCTCCACGCCGACGCCGATGGTGCGCTCGACATCGGCGACGAGCTCGACCAGTGGCTGCCCGCTGCGTTCGCGCAGGGCGCTCAGTTCCGCACCGAGCGCGACGATGCGGGCGAACCCCGCCTCCGAATACTGATCGGGCGCACCGGGATCGGCGATGGCGTCGGCCAGGCCCGCTTGTTCGGTGGGTTCCGGTGCCACCTCCCGCAACGCGCTCGCCAGTCCGGCGGCGTCGGTGATGGCGGCGGACGCGTCGCCGGACAGGCTGCCGATCGACAGCATCCGCGCCCGCCGGGCCAGGGCGGCGAGATCGGCGACGCCGAGCCGCCAGCGGGCGCCGGTGAGGATGCGCACGGCGGCGCTGCCGGTGCCGGGTTCGGCGATCAGCCGCAGGGTGGCGACGATGTCGGCGACCTCCGGTGTCGCGAGCAGCCCACCGAGACCGACGATTTCGACCGGAAGTCCTTGCTCGCGCAGCGCCTCGGCCAGCGGCGCGGCGTCGGCGTTGCGCCGGATCAGCACCGCCGAGGTCGGTGGCGGCTGGTCGGCCGCCCTGGCGTTCGCCCATTCGTGGGCGATCCGTTCGGCGATCCAGTCCCGTTCCTGGGCAACGGTTTCGGTGAGCGCCAGTTCGACGACACCGGGCTGCGCCTCGGGTTTGGCCCGCAGCGCGTCGACGGTCGCCCCGCCCGCGGCCTTGGCCCGCAGGCGCAGCGGATCGGCGACCAGGTTCGCCAGGGCGAGGGCTTGCGGCGGGTTTCGCCAGCTGGTCAGCAGCGGCAGGATCGGCGCGGGGGCACCGGAAGCTTCGGGGAAGTCGGTCGCGAAACGGGGCAGGTTGGCCGCCGACGCGCCACGCCAGCCGTAGATCGACTGCATCGGGTCACCGACCGCGGTGACGGCGAGAGACCTGTCGGCTCCGCGCGGCGCACGGTCGCCCGCCGACCCGCTCTCCGGCCGACCGCCCGCGCGGCCCGCCGGTACAGCCGCAGCCCCGGTGACACCGAAATCACCTGCCGCCGCGAGCGAGTGATCCGCGGGGTCGACGGGTCCGGTGCCGAGGAGATCGGGCTCTCCCGCACCGAGATGATCCGGGCCCCAGAGCGTCTCGGGTCCCGGTGCCGGGGCTGTCGACGAACCGCCGCGAACCCGCACCGGACGCGGCCGATCCTGGCGCACGGCGTCGGCATCGCCGAACAGCGCCGACAGCAGAACCCGCTGGGCGTGCCCGGTGTCCTGGTATTCGTCGAGCAGCACCAGCTTGAACCGGGCGCGTTCGGCGGCCGCCACCTCCGGATGGTCGACGGCCAGCTGCGCGGCCAGCGACATCTGGGAGCCGAAATCGAGGGCGCCACGGCGGTTCAGCGCCTCGGCGAGCTGACGGACCAAGGGCAGCAGCGCGACCCGCTCCCGCTGCGCGTCGACCACGGCGGTCAGCGTCTTGCTCGGCCCGCCGCGCTGCCGCGGCCCGGCGGGCAGGGTGTACACCAGTTTCTCCAGCTCGGCGTGTGCCTCGGCGAGCTGCTCCGGTTCCACCAGGTGCTCGGCGAGCTGGCCGGACAGCGCCAGCACCGCCTCGGTCACCGAGACCGGGGTGCGGTCGGTGTCGAGGTCGCCGTCCCAGGACCGCACCACCTCGTGCGCGAGCTGCCACAGCTGGGTCTGGGTGAGCAGCGCGGCCGACGGCTCGACGGGCAGCAGCAGGCCGTGCGCGGTGAGCAGCCTGCCCGCGTACGAGTGATAGGTGCTGATCTCCGGTTCGGCGCCGGAGATCAGCGTGCGCAGCGCACCGGTCGGGTCGATCTCACGCACCAGCGGCGCGCCGGCCAGGCGGGCCAAGCGGGTGCGGATACGCGAGGTCAGCTGCTGGGCGGCCTTGCGGGTGAAGGTGAGGCCGAGCACCTCGTCCGGGGCGACGAGCTGGTTGGCCACCATCCACACCACGCGCGCGGCCATGGTCTCGGTCTTGCCCGCGCCCGCCCCCGCCACGACCAGTGTCGGGCCCGGCGGCGCGGCGATGACCGCCGCCTGCTCGGCGGTCGGTGGCGGCAGCCCGAGCGCGTCGGCCAACCGCTGCGGGGTGACGCGCACGCCGCTCACTCGTCGGTCACCTGCCGTCCGGTGTCCTGCACCGGGCAACTGCCCGCGACCGGACAGTGCCTGCACCCGTCGTTGCGCACGGCCAGGTAGCCGGGCCCACGCGTGGCGGCCGCCGCGTCGTGGATCGTCTCGCGCCAGGTGTCGAGCCCCTCGGCGTCCAGCGCGGTCTGCGCGCGTTCGGTGGCACCGGTCTTGTGATGTGGCTTGGCGACATAGACCAGCCTGGCCCCACCGGGATCGGCGGGCGCGGCCGATTCCGCCTCGTCGAGCGCGCCGTGCGCGGCGGCGACCTGGTAGGTCGCCAGCTGGGCGTGCTCGGCGACGGCCTTCGCGCTGACCGGTGTCTTGCCGGTCTTCACATCGACGATCACGAAGCGCCCCTGCGCGTCCCGCTCCAGACGGTCGATCCGGCCACGGATCCGCACCGCGCGTTCGTCGTCCGACCGCGCGGGCAGCACGCAGTCCACGGGTACCTCGACACCCGCCTGGGTGAGCTCGCCGCGGGTGGTCCTGACCCAGGCCAGGAAGGTCTCCAGCATCGCCTCGGTGCGGCGCAGCTCCTGCCGGGAGTGCCAGCCGGTGGCCGGGTCGACCGACTTCCACGCCTGGTCCAGCGCCGCGCGGACCTGTGCCTCCGGCACGTCACCGGCCAGCGCCTGCACCAGGGTATGCACGAGATTGCCCTTGACGGCGTGCGGATTGTCGCCGTCGGTGCCGCCGTGGCGTTCCAGCGCCCAGCGCAGCGGGCAGGTGCGCAGCAGTTCGACCGTCGACGGGGACAGGCCGATCGGGGAATCGTCGTCGTCCCACAGTCCCTTGTCCGAGCTGAGCTCGGCGGTGCCGTACCAGTCGCCGGGATCGGTACCGGGGACACCGGCGTCGGCGAGCCGGGCCAGCTGGTGGGCGGCCCGGTCCCGCCGGTCCGGGGCGGTGGTGGGATCGCAGACCACGCCGCGCAGTTCGGCGACCAGGGCGTGCATCACCAGCGCGCGACCGGGATCGGCGACGGGCAGCGCGCCGGGTTCGCCGGTGTCGTCGTCGCCGAGCAGTTCGGTGAGGAAGCGCGAGGGCACCAGATCCTGGTCGCCCGCCGCGGATTCGACGGCGGTGACCAGCAGCGATCGCCGGGCCCGGCTGCACGCGACGAGCAGCAGCCTGCGTTCCTCGGCCAGGATCGGCGCGGCCCGGCTCGTGGTCGCCCCGAGGTCGACACCGGCGACCAGGTCGACGAGATCCTCGGTGTGCAGCAGCGTTCCCCTGGCGCGCGGGTTGGGCCAGATCCCCTCCTGCACCGCGGCCACCGCCACCACATCCCACTCCCGGCCCGCCGCCGCGTGCGCGCTGAGCAGCGACACGGCCTCACCCTCGGCGGTCAGCGGCCTGCCCTGCTGGGGAATCTGCTGGTGCAGCAGGTATTCGACGAAACCGTCGATGCTCGCCTTGGGCAGCCGGTCGACGTAACCCGCCGCGGCGTCGAACAATTCGACGGCGGCGTCGAGGTCGCGGTCGGCCTGCATGCCCGCCGCGCCGCCGCGCCTGGACTGCCGGAACCAGCGCCGTTCCAGCCGGGAACTGGTCCACAGTGTCCACAGCACGTCCTCGACGCCCTGGCCGCTGGCCTGGGTCTCCCTCGCCTTGCGCACCGCCCGCAGCACCCGCTGCAGCGGCGCGGCCTCCACTTCGGTGAGTCCGTCGAGCAGCCGCTCATCGCCGATGCCGACGATCAGGTCGCGCAGGACCTCCGCCGAGGACTGGTCGATGAGCGGCACCGCCGGGGGTTCGGGTTCGGGCCGGGGCGGGCCGACGACGGGCGGCGGTGCGGCGGGCGGGTTTTCGGCGTCGAGCAGGTCGATGTCGTCGGGCAGGCGTTCGGCGATGTCCCAGTCCGGTTCGGGTTCCGGGCGCAGCGGATCGTCCGGGTCGGCCTGCGGCGGCAGCCATTCGCCGTCGATCGGATCCGGTTCCGGTTCGGGTGCTTCCGGTGGGGGCGGCGGTGTTTCGTCCCAGAGCAGGAATTGGTCGGCGTCGGCGTAGGGGTCGGCGGCGGCCAGCGCGCCGGTGCGCTCCAGGTCCAGGACCGTGCGGCGGATGCCACGGCGCAGCCGCCGCAGGGCGATCTGATCGGCGCCGCCGAGGGGACCGGACAGCAGGTCCATGGCGTCCTCGGGCGAGAACATGGCGTCGATCGCGCGCCTCGAACCCGGTCGTGACGAGTCCCCGGCCAGCAGCACACGCAGCGCCAGCACCATCCACGCCGCACCGCGCCTGCGGGCGAGCGGTTCGGCCACCGCCGGTCGGCGCACCGGAACACCCGCGGCCAGCAGTGCGCGCCGCAGCGGTGCGAGCGAGAGCGGGACCGAGCGCACGATCACCGCCATGGCGGACCACGGGATGCCATCGGTCAGATGCGCCCGGCGCAGGTGATCGGCGATCAGCGCCGCTTCCTTGGCCGCGGTCGACAACACCCGGACCCGCACGCTCGACTCGACCTCGTGGTCGGGCACCTCGTCGGCCCGGCCCGGTGCCGCCGTCGAACCACCGCCGAAGTCGCCGGACCGATCCGGTCCCGCGTCGTCGGTGTCGCTGGACGTCGATGGCCGGGACTCACCGCGGCGCCTGGACTCGGCGTGGCCCCTCGTGTCGAGCAACTCCGGCATCGGCCGACGACCAGCCGAATCCCCTTCGGTACCACCGTGCTCGGTGGATTCCGGCGGAGCGGCCTGCCCGGGTAGCACGCGGTGACGCGCACTTCCCGGCAGTCGCGCCGCGATCCGCGCGGTGGCCAGGCGGATGGGTTCGCCGCTGCGGTGGTTGTGCCGCAAGATGATTCGCCGCTGCGGCACCGTGTCGATATCGATCAGGAAGCGGGAGTCCGCCCCGCGGAAGGTGAACACGCTCTGGTCCGGGTCACCGGTGACGACCGTGCTCGCGCTGCCGCTGCCGATGGCGCGCACCAGGGTCGCGGCCTGCGGGTCGAGGTGCTGGGCGTCGTCGACGAGCAGGTAGCGGATCCGATCGCGTTCGGCGGCGAGCAGATTCCGGTCACCGGCCAGCGCGTCGAGGGCCGCGCCGACGAGTTCGGCGGCGTCGAGGGCGGGCGCTGTCGCCTCGGGAGCCGCGACGCCGACCGACCAGCGCAGCATCGACGCCTGTTCGTAGCGCTGGAAGAACCGCCCCGCCGCCACCCAGGCGTCGTTGTCGTGTTCCCGGCCCAGCGCCATCAGATCCTCGGGGCCGAGCCCGCGTTCGGTGGCCCGCAGCATCAGGTCGCGCAGTTGTTCGGCGAATCCGCCCAGCGCGAGCGCGGGGTGCAGCCGGGGCGGCCACAGTCCGCGCGCGCCCGCCTCGATGTCGGCGAGGTCGCCGCGCAGCATCTCGCGCAGCACGGCGTCCTGTTCGGCGCCGGTGAGCAGTCTCGGCGGCGGGTTGCCGTGCAGCTCGGCGTGGCGGCGCAGGACCGAGAACGCGTAGGAGTGCAGGGTGCGCACCATCGGTTCGCGGCTCGCGCCCGGGATGCCGCCCGCGTGCGGCCCGAGCTGGACGGTGATCGCGTCGCGCAGCGCGGCGGCGGCCTGCTTGGTGTGGGTGAGGACCAGCACCGACGAGGGGTCCGCGCCGTCGGTGATCCGCGCGGTCACCAGGTCGACCAGCAGCGCGGTCTTGCCGGTACCGGGGCCGCCGAGGACCTGCCAGGGCAGCCAGCCGGGGCGCGACGGCGCGGGCTGGGCCTGCTCGGCGAACAG
>NZ_JBCGFB010000054.1:0-1964 GCF_038752175.1 Nocardia sp. No.11
GGCACTGCCCGCCGCGCCGGCGCCGGACGACCTCGCCGACAGCCGGACCACCGGCGGGCTCCCCAAACGCAGGCGCAGGGACGTCGCCCCACCCGACGACCGCGCGAACGTCGCCGACACCCCGGGCAGGCCGGAACTCGCCGCCGCCTGGCACAGCGGTTCCCGACACGGCCGCGCCGCGGCCGCGCAATCGACGGAAGGGCAGGACATCCGATGAGCACTCCCCTCGCAGACAGCACCAACCGGCTCGCCTGGTTACTCGACGATCTCGAGCTCGACGGTGTGCGCTTCGCGGTGCTGCTGTCCGATGACGGACTGCGCCTGGCCCATTCCGCCGGCATCACCCGCGACGAGGCCGAGCGATTCGCGGCCGCCGCGTCGGGGCTGCGGTCACTGGGCAAGGCGCTCGGCGAGTTCTGCGGCACGGCCGGGAATCCCGTGCGCCAGAACATGACCGAGTACGAGGAAGGCATGGTGCTGATCACCGCGGGTGGCGCGGGTACCCTGCTCGGGGTCGCGACGACCAGCGACGTCGACCTCGCCCTGGTCGCGCACCGGATGAACGAACTGGCGGCACGGGTCGGGCGCGAGCTGGGGACGGCACCGCGGCGCAACGATCGGTCTCCCGCGTGACGGCCGACCCGACCCCCCTGCGCGTGCCATCGAGAGGAGAACACGCCGTGCCGCTCGACCTTCCGCTCGACCTCGATCCCACCCGCTGCCCGGTGTCACCGGACTCGCGGGACGGCCAGGATCGCGTGCCGTTGTACTCCCCGGAATTCGCCGCCGACCCGCAGAGCGCCTATCGCGCCATGCGGCATCGCTACGGGTCGCTGGTGCCGGTCGACCTGGTGCCCGGAGTCCCGGCCACCCTCGTGATCGGATATCGCACGGCGGTCCAGATCCTCAACGATCCCGACCATTTCCCGGCCGATCCGCGGATGTGGCAGCGCGACATCCCCGTGGACTGCCCGGTGTATCCGATGATGCGGTACCGCCCCAACGCGATTCGCACCAGCGGGGCCGAACACGTCCGGTATCGGCAGGTGACCGTGGCCGGTCTGGCCGGCGTCGACCTGTACCGGCTGCATCGCACCGTGGAGCAGATCGCGATGCCGGTGATCAACGGCTTCTGCGCCGACGGCACGGCGGATCTGCTGAGCCAGTATGCCTTTCCGGTGATCTTCGCGACGATCAACGCCATGCTCGGCGTGCCCGAGGAGATCGGCGGGCGGGTCGCCACCGGCATGGCGCAGATGTTCGAGGGCGGTGACACCGCGGTGCGCGGCGCGCAGATGCTCGAGGACGCGCTCTACGACCTGGTCCGGCTCAAGCAGGCCACCCCGGGCGACGACATCACCACCCGGCTCGTGCAGCACCCGCAGCAGCTCAACGACGAAGAGCTGATGAACCAGCTGCTGACGATGTACGGCGCGGGCATCGAGCCGATGCTCAACCTGGTGCTCAACACGATCCGGCTGATGCTCACCGATCACCGCTTCGCGGGCAGCCTGTTGGGCGGCAGCCTGTCCACCCGCGACGCGCTCGACGAAGTGCTCTACACCGATCCGCCGATGGCCAACTTCTGCACCACCTACCCGCGCCAGCCGATCCTGGTCGACGACGTGTGGCTGCCCGCCCATCAGCCGGTGGTGATCAGCATGGCCGCCTGCAACAACGATCCCTCGATCGGCAGCGGCGACTTCCTGGACAACCGGGCGCATCTGGCGTGGAGCACGGGCCCGCACGGCTGCCCGGCCAAGTCCCCCGCCTACCTGATCGCGCAGGAGGCGATCGATCAGCTGCTCGACGCGCTGCCCGAGCTGGAACTGGCGGTACCGGAGGCCGAATTGGTCTGGCGGCCCGGGCCTTTCCACCGCGCGCTGGCGGCACTGCCGGTGCGGTTCCCGAGGACGCCACCGCTCGCGGCGCCGACGCGATGAGCGTGGTCCCTGCTCGGCCGG